>NZ_JBNFOB010000117.1:0-7153 GCF_057364565.1 Micrococcus sp. LASM2_SD2
CGGGAGGGCCGGGCGGCACCCGGGGACGCCGGGGCGCCGGCCTCCGACGAGGAGCTGGACCGCCTCTCCGCCCGCGAGCGCGACGTCATGCGCCTGATCGCCCGCGGCTTCACCTACCGCGAGGCCGGGGCGGAGCTGTTCATCTCCGACCGCACGGTGGAGTCCCACGTCTCCTCGGTGCTGCGGAAGCTGCAGCTGTCCAACCGCCACGAGCTCACCCGCTGGGCCGCCCGCCGCGGCTACGCCTGACCCGGGTCGAGGGCGCGCGGACAGACGCAAGGCGACCGGCCGTCGTCGGGAAGAACGGACTCCTCCACGACGACGGCCGGTCGCCTTCGGTGCGCGGCCCGCCGGCCGCGGTCCTCACCGGGGAGCGGGGCTCACTCGGAGAGCAGGGCGCGGATGCGCTCGACGCCCTCGGCGAGGTCGTCGTCGCCCAGGGCGTAGGACAGGCGGATGTAGCCGGATGGGCCGAACGCCTCGCCTGGGACCACCGCCACCTCGGCCTCGTTGAGGATCACGGCGGCCAGCTCCTCGGAGGTGGACGGGGTCACGCCGCGGATCTCGCGGCCCAGGGCGCCGCGCACGTCCACGTAGGCGTAGAAGGCGCCCTGAGGGGTCGGGCACTCGAAGCCCGGGATGGCGTTCATGGCCTCCACCATGGTCCGGCGGCGGCGGTCGAAGGCCGTCTTCATCTCCTCCACGGCGTCCAGCGGGCCGGACACGGCGGCCAGGGCGGCGCGCTGGGAGACGTTGGAGACGTTCGAGGTCGCATGGGACTGCAGGTTCGTGGCGGCCTTCACGACGTCCAGCGGGCCGGCCATCCAGCCGACGCGCCAGCCGGTCATGGCGTAGGTCTTGGCCACGCCGTTGAGGATCACGGCCTGCTCGGCCAGCTCCGGGACGGCCTTGACGATCGAGGTGAACGGCATGCGTCGTAGGTCAGGTGCTCGTAGATCTCGTCCGTGACCACCCACAGGCCCTTGTCCAGGGCCCAGCGGCCCACGGCCTCGGTCTCGTCGGGGGAGTAGACCGCGCCGGTCGGGTTGGACGGGGAAACGAACAGGAGGACCTTCGTCCTCTCGGTGACGGCCTCCTCGAGCTGCTCCACGGTGACCTTGTAGCCCTGCTCGGGTCCGGCGAAGACCTCCACGGGCACGCCGCCGGCGAGGCGGATGGCCTCCGGGTAGGTGGTCCAGAACGGGGTGGGCACGATGACCTCGTCCCCCGGGTCCAGGAGGGAGGCGAAGGTGTTGTACACCGCCTGCTTGCCGCCGTTGGTGATCAGCACGTGCTGGGAGTCCAGGGCCACACCGGAGTCCCGTGCGGTCTTGGCGGCCACGGCCTCGCGCAGCTCCGGCAGGCCGGCCGCGGCGGTGTAGCGGTGGTTCTTCGGGTCATGCGCGGCGGCGACGGCGGCCTCGACGATGTAGTCCGGGGTCGGGAAGTCCGGCTCGCCGGCGCCGAAGCCGATCACGGGCCGGCCGGCGGCCTTGAGCTCCTTCGCGCGGGCGTCGACGGCCAGGGTCGCGGACGGGGCGATGGAGCCGATGCGCTGGGAGACGCGGCGGGCGGGTGCGGGTGCCATGGGTTCCTCTTGCTCTCTGGAGGGCGGACGGCGGTGCGGGTCCGCGGCGGGCGCGGGCGACTGGCCTCCAGCCTAGTCGCGTGGACGGGCCGGTTCGACTTTCTCCCGCTGGATGGCGTAGGCTATCCACTCGGCACCGTGACGCAGTCCTGCCGGAGAACAGTCCGGGGGCGGCATGCGGTCCTAGGGTAGTGGCGCAATTGGTAGCGCAGCGGTCTCCAAAACCGCAGGTTGCAGGTTCGAGTCCTGTCTGCCCTGCGCATCGACGCAGCCGCCCGGCTGGTCGAGAAGACGGTAAGACGTATCGGCGATCCGAACGAGTGAGGCCACGTGTCTGAGACGGCAGTGAGCGGCGGCAGCGGCCGCCCCGCAGACGCCCGCAAGAAGCGTGGCCTCCTCGCCCGTATCGGCCTCTTCCTGCGCCAGGTGATGGATGAGCTCCGCAAGGTGGTCACCCCGACCCGCGAGGAGCTGCTCCGCATGACCGGCGTCGTGCTCGCCTTCGTGGCGATCATGATCCTGCTGGTGATGGGACTGGACTGGCTCTTCGGCACGGCGGCACGCTTCACCTTCGGAGGCTTCTGACCGAGGGGCGCGGCCACCGGAAGGGCCGCCGCTGCGTGAGACCGTCCGCAGCCTCTGTACCCCGTGAGCAGAAAGCAGGAACCCGTGTCCGAGCAGGAACTCGATCCCCAGACCGCCGAGGACGCCGTCACCTCTGAGGAGACCGCCCAGGCCGAGGAGATCACCGCGGACGAGACCGCGGAGACCGCTGAGACCGAGGCCCCCGCTGCCGAGGAGACCGACGCGCCGGCCGAGGAGCCGGAGGCCGCCCAGGCCGACGCCGACCCAGCCGAGGCCGAGGAGGCCCCCGCCGAGGACGCCGAGCCCGAGGTCGACCCCGCCGAGGAGCTCCGCACCCGCCTGCGCCGTCAGCCCGGCGACTGGTACGTGGTGCACACCTACGCGGGCTACGAAAAGCGCGTGAAGACCAACCTCGAGACCCGCATCCAGACCCAGGACATGGAGGACCTGATCTACGAGATCGAGGTCCCCATGGAAGAGGTCGTCGAGATCAAGAACACCACACGGAAGATCGTCTCCCGTGTGCGCATCCCGGGCTACGTGCTCGTGCGCATGGACCTGACGGACGCCTCGTGGGGCGTCGTCCGCCACACCCCGGGCGTCACCGGGTTCGTGGGCAACGACGCGCACCACCCGCAGCCGCTCTCCCTGGACGAGGCCTTCGACATGATGGCCCCGTCCGTCATCCAGGAGGCCGCCAAGGCCGCCGAGAAGGAGGGCCGCGCCGTCCCCGCCGCCGCGGAGGAGGGCGCTGCGGGCCTCGAAGCCCCGGCCGTTCACGTGGACTTCGAGGTCGGAGAGTCGGTCACCGTCAACGACGGCCCGTTCGAGACCCTCCCGGCCACGATCTCCGAGATCAAGCCGGAGGCCCAGCAGCTGGTGGTCCTCGTCTCCATCTTCGAGCGCGAGACCCCGGTCACCCTGTCCTTCAACCAGGTCACCAAGATCCTCTGACGGACAGACAACACAATCGTCCCCTCGCCCCCGGCCGCCTGGCCGGGCGTCAGGGGCACCGGCCGCCGCGCCACGGCGGCCACCGCCCGCAGTACGCTCCTGTGCTGCGGGTCCACCAGTGAGAGAAGGATCCGACACATGGCTCCCAAGAAGAAGGTCGCCGGCCTGATCAAGCTCCAGATCCAGGCTGGCGCTGCCAACCCGGCCCCGCCGATCGGCCCGGCCCTCGGCCAGCACGGCGTGAACATCATGGAGTTCTGCAAGGCCTACAACGCCGCCACCGAGTCGCAGCGCGGCAACGTGGTCCCGGTGGAGATCACGGTCTACGAGGACCGTTCCTTCACCTTCATCACCAAGACCCCGCCGGCCGCCGAGCTGATCAAGAAGGCCGCAGGCGTCTCCAAGGGCTCCGGCACCCCGCACACGGACAAGGTCGGCAAGCTGACCCAGGCCCAGTGCGAGGAGATCGCGCAGACCAAGATGGAGGACCTGAACGCCAACGACATCCAGGCTGCCGCGAAGATCATCGCCGGCACCGCCCGCTCCATGGGCATCACCGTCGAGGGCTGACACCTCCCGGACATCCGTCCACACCACTCTTTCCACGTGGCAGGGCCGAGCGCGGCCCGCAGACCACAACTGCACAAGGAGAAGAACGCAGATGGCACAGCGCAGCAAGGCATACAAGGCCGCCAAGGCCGCGATCGAGGATCGCCTCTACTCCCCGGCCGAGGCCATCGCCCTCGCCAAGGAGACCAACCCGTCGAAGATCGACGCCACCGTGGAGGTCGCCATGCGCCTCTCGGTCGACCCGCGCAAGGCCGACCAGATGGTGCGCGGCTCCGTGTCGTTGCCGAACGGCACCGGCAAGACCGCCCGCGTGGTCGTGTTCGCCACCGGTGAGCGCGCCGAGGCCGCCCGCGCGGCCGGCGCGGACTTCGTCGGCGACGACGACCTGATCGCGAAGGTCCAGGGCGGCTGGGTCGACTTCGACGCCGCCGTGGCCTCCCCGGAGCTCATGGGCAAGGTCGGCCGGCTCGGCAAGGTCCTGGGTCCGCGCAACCTGATGCCGAACCCGAAGACCGGCACCGTGACCCCGGACGTGGCCAAGGCCGTGACCGACATCAAGGGCGGCAAGATCGACTTCCGCGTCGACAAGCACTCGAACCTGCACTTCATCATCGGCAAGACCTCGTTCGACGCCAAGGCGCTCGCCGAGAACTACGCCGCCGCCCTGGAGGAGATCCTCCGCCTGAAGCCGGCCTCCTCCAAGGGCCGCTACATCACCAAGCCACCGTGGCCACCACCTTCGGCCCGGGCGTCCCGATGGACCCGAACGCCACCAAGGTCGAGGCCGAGGACTGATCCTCGCCTGACCGAACGGTCCCCTGACCGTTCCCGACGACGGCCGGTCTCCGCACGGAGGCGGCCGGCCGACGTCGTGTCCGGGGAGGGGCGTGGTGCAAGGGGGCCATGAGTCAGAACACGGCGCCGGACCTCACCTTCTCCTGGATCCAGGCGCCGCAGCGGCTGGAGTACGAACAGGATCCGGTGCCCCAGAGCACGGCCGACTTCCTCACCGCCGCCCAGCTGGGGGAGATGCTGCAGGCCCGGTTCTGGGGGCACAACGACTTCTATCGCGCCCCGAAGCAGCGGCTGCGGGACGCCCAGCCAAGTGCGGAGCAGGTGACGCAGACCCTGCTGGTCCGCACGCCTGCGCTGGAGGACGATGATCCCCGCGGGGGAGTCGTGGCGCTCGGGCGGCTGCTGCGCCGCCCCGGCCACCTCTGGGTGGGCGTGGATCCGCGGTTCCGCCGAGGCGGGATCGGGTCGGCGGTGCATGAGCGCCTCCTCGAGGCGGCGCGCGAGGACGGCTGCACGGTCCTGCAGTCCTGGTCGGACCATCGCCGCCTGTCTGAGGACGCTGGCGTGGGGGACCAAGCCGCGTCGGTGCAGACGCGAACGCCGGACGCTGCGCCGGGGGCAGCGAGCAAGGCGAGGCCGCGCGCCAGGGCCTGCACGGCCCGCTCAGCGAGGGCAGCGCCCCGCCGCTGCGCTCCGGACATCGTCTGGTCACCTGGGAGGCACCCTGCCCGGAAGAGCACGTGGAGGCGATGGCGCGTCTGCGCGGGCTCATGGACGTCGACGCGCCCAGTGGGGAACTGCGGCATGAGCACTCCCCGTGGGACGTCGCCCGCTACCGTGCGCAGGAGCGGCGCCGCGGGGAGGCGGGGGAGTCCGTCTTCACCGTCGCCGCCGTGGACGGTCGAGGCCGGGTGGTCGGCCACAGCGACGTCGAGGCCTACGCGGAACGACCGCACGTGGCGTTCCAGGGCTCGACGATCGTCGAGGGGGACCATCGGGGCCACGGGCTGGGCATGGCCATGAAGCGGGAGAACCTGGCCCGCTTCGCCGTCGTCTGGCCGGACGCCGAGCGCGCGACCGGCACCGAGCCAGAAGATTCGGCTGCTTCAAGGCGGGTCGACGTGGCCGATTCCTCTGGTTCGGCGGAGGGGCCGAACCCGGTTTGTCGTCCGCGCCGAGGATGGGATATGATCGGCGGACCGAAGACCGCCGGTCGCGGTGATCCATGCCCTCGGGCTGGAGATCCGTCGAAGGTCCTCCCAGGCGGAGGCGACCTGCGCAGGTGAAACGTGAGCCACGCGCTGACACATGGACTCCTTGCGGAGCCCGCCGTCCCGCCGCGCCCCGTGCACCTGCACGGGGCGTTTCTCTTTGTGGGGATCGCGCGGTATCCGATTGAAGATCCCATTGAGAGGAGTGCCATGGCGACGTCTGCAAAGAAGTCGGCGGTGGCTGAGCTCGCGGACCTGTTCCGTGAGTCCAACGCCGCTGTGCTGACGGAATACCGTGGCCTGACGGTGGGCGAGCTCAAGCAGCTTCGCAACGCCATCCGTCAGGACGCGACCTACGCCGTGGCGAAGAACACGCTCGCCGAGATCGCGGCCAAGGAGGCCGGTGTGGAGGGACTCGAGTCCCACCTGTCCGGTCCGACCGCGATCGCCTTCGTGACCGGTGACCCGGTCAGCGTCGCGAAGGCGCTGCGTGACTTCGCCAAGGACAACGACAAGCTCGTGCTCAAGGGCGGCTACATGGACGGCCAGCCTCTGGACGAGGCCGGCATCAAGCAAATCGCGGACCTCGAGTCCCGCGAGATGTTGCTGTCCAAGTTCGCCGGCGCCATGAAGGGCTCCATGAGCAAGGCCGCCGCCCTGTTCCAGGCCCCGCTGTCGAAGTCCGTCCGCACGGTCGAGGCGCTGCGCGCCAAGCAGGACGCCTGAGCGTCCCACCCATCCAAGGGGCCGCGCGGCCCTCACCCACACCTACTTCACGTAGCAACCACGTAAAGGAGCCATCATGGCCAAGCTGACCACCGACGAGCTGCTCGCCGCCTTCGAGGAGCTGACCCTCATCGAGCTGTCCGAGTTCATCAAGGCGTTCGAGGAGAAGTTCGACGTCACCGCCGCCGCTCCGGTGGCCGTCGCCGCCGCCGGCGGTGCCGCTGCCGGTGGCGAGGCCGCCGCCGCCGAGGAGAAGGACGAGTTCGACGTCGTCCTCGAGGCCGCCGGCGACAAGAAGATCGGCGTCATCAAGGAGGTGCGCGCCCTCACCTCCCTCGGCCTGAAGGAGGCCAAGGACCTGGTGGACGGCGCCCCGAAGCCGGTCCTCGAGGGCGTCAACAAGGAGACCGCCGAGAAGGCCAAGGAGCAGCTCGAGGGCGCCGGCGCCACCGTCACCCTCAAGTGATGATCGCGGCCTGAGCCGCATCACCGCTTCCGCACCCGACCCCCGTTCCGCCTCTGCGGAACGGGGGTCGAGTCGTGTCCGGGGCGTCCGGCCGCCCGCCGGCCCCGCACGGGGAGTCCGCGGCTCCAGGGAGCCTCCGGCCTCCACCCAGCAGTTCCTCCAGGCGGATCGGTAGTGTCTCCGCCCATGTCCGCCTCCGTCCACGACGACCGCCGCCACGACGACGGGCCGCTCCCTCCTGCGCGCCGGTGGCCGGCC
>NZ_JBNFOB010000118.1:0-7061 GCF_057364565.1 Micrococcus sp. LASM2_SD2
GACCGACGGCGCCCCACCCTGGCGATGGTGGCGCCGTCGTCGGGCCCGGGTTCGGCCGACCGGGTAGGTATGGGTCACGATAGTGAATTCCTGTGTAAAAACCCCCTTTTGCTTTGTCCCTGTGAACGGTGCGTGAGAAGGTGGGGTGCTTGCCGTCGAGATGCCTTTCCGGAGGGGAACCACGCATGCCCGCAGCCCGCGCCGCCCGCCGCGCCGCCACCGCACTCACCGCCGCCCTCGCCCTCACGCTGGCCGGCTGCCAGACCGACCCCGTCCCGCACGAGGACCTCGCGGGCGACCGCCCGGCGAGCGCGGCCCCTGATGCCCCGGCGGAGTCCGGTGGGACGGACGAGTCCGCCCCCGGGGAGTCGTCATCGCCCGAGGCGTCCCAGCCCGCGACGGCAGAGCCCTCGGAGGCGGCCGAGGACCGGGGCGTCCCCATGCGCGCCTTCACCGCGGACGAGACCCCGCCGCAGTTCCTCCTGTACTCCTTCGACGGCGGCCTGGAGTCGGACCGCTACGCCTACTTCATGGACGCCGCAGACGAGGTGGACGCGAAGTTCACCGTCTACCTCTCCGGCATCCATCTGCTGCAGCCGGAGAACCGCACCTGGTACCAGGCGCCGGGCAACGAGCCGGGTCGCGTGGCCAAGGACCTCGGCGGCCCCAGGGAGGAGATCGCCGAGCGCATCCGCATGATCAACGCCGCCTACGCGGACGGCCACGAGATCGGCACGCACTACATGGGCCACATGTGCTTCGTGGAGGAGTACGGCGGAGACAAGTGGACCACCGAGGACTGGCGCGCCGAGCACAAGCAGTTCTACAAGATCCTCGAGGACCCCGCCGGCGTGAACGGCTACGGGGACGACCCCGACTTCCCGGACGTGGAGGTCCCCGCCGAGGCGATCCAGGGACAGCGGCTGCCCTGCCTGGACGGGCAGTGGGACCAGCTGATGCCGGTGTGGCACGAGTACGGCCACACCTATGACACCTCGCGCGGCGCCCAGCACCGCGGCGTGGGCTGGCCCTACCAGGAGGACGGCGTCTGGCAGTTCGAGATGCCGCTGTTCTACTCGCCCATGGCCGCGTCCATGGGCGCGGAGAACCCGTACATCATGACCATGGACTACAACTTCTGGATCTCCTCGCAGCGACTGGGCGTCGGCGAGGAGGACACCAAGCGGCTCGCCGAGATCTACCTGGACACCTACCGGTACGTGTACGACTCGGTGTCCCGCTCCAACCGTGCGCCGATCGTGTTCGGCAACCACTTCAACACCTACGGCGGGGACGCCTACAACCCGGCCCTGGCTCAGACGATGAAGGAGTTCTGCCCGCAGGAGGGCACCTACTGCGTGACCTACCAGACGATGGTCGAGTGGCTGGAGCTGCAGGACCCCGCTGTGCTCGAGGCCTGGCGGAAGCAGGGCTACTCGGCGGTCGGCGACGACCTGGCCGACGTCCGGGGCTGACCCGTTCAGCCTGCGTGGGCGCCCCCACGCAGGAACAGGGCCGCCACGAGGGCGGCGCACGCCACCAAGCCCACGATGCCCAGGACGGTGGGAGCCCAGCCGGCGGCCTCGAACACGAGACCGGCGAGCCAGCCGAACACGGACGAGCCGCTGTAGTACCCGAGGTTGTACAGCGAGGTGGACTGTGCCCGACCGCCGCGGGCCGCCACCCCGGCCCAGCTGGACGCCACCGAGTGCGCCGCGAAGAAGGCGCCCGTGAACAGCAGCAGACCGGGGATCAGGGTAAAGGGGCTCTGGACGATGGTCAGCAGGGCACCGGCGGCCATGACCATGCTGGCGCCCAGCAGGACGCGGTACCGGCCGTGGCGCATCGTCAGCGACCCGGCCCACGGGGAGGTCCACGTGCCCGCCAGGTAGGCCAGGAACAGCAGAGCCACCACGGACAGGGGCCAGCCCAGGGGCTCGGCGGTGACCGCGAAGCCCACGTAGTTGTAGAGGGCAACGAAGCCGCCCATGAGCAGTGCGCCCTGCAGGTACACGGCGCACAGCACCGGCGAGCGCAGGTTCTCCAGGGCGGCGGACACCACACCGGACAGCGGGGTCGGGCGGCGGACGAAGTGCCGGGCCTGGGGGGCGATCAGAAGGAACCCCACCACGCAGAGCACGCCGACGCACGTCACGGCCAGCATGCCCGCCCGCCAGCCGAAGGCCTCCCCCAGCGGAGCCGCCACGAGCCGTCCGGACAGACCGCCGAGCGTCGTCCCGGCGATGTAGGTGCCGGCCGCAAGTGTCACGGCGAAGGACTCCACCTCTTCCACGATGAGCGCCACCGCCAACGCGGCCACGCCGCCGTGGGCGAGCCCCTCCGCGAAGCGCAGGGCCAGCAGCATCGGGAACGAGGCCGCGAGTCCTCCGGCGAGCGCGAAGGCGCAGGCCGAGACCATGGAGACGGCGATCGCGCGACGGCGTCCCCAGCGGTCCGAGGCGAAGGACCATGGGATCACGGACGCCGCCAGGCCTGCGGTGGCCGCGGAGACCAGCAGGGCCGCCTCGTGGGAGGTCACCTGCAGGTCCGTCGCCACGAGGGGCAGCAGTCCCTGTGGGGAGTAGAGCTGGGCGAAGGTCGCCACGCCCGCGAGGAAGAGGCCGAAGAGCAGCCGCCGGTAGCCGGACTCGCCCGGGGACCAGCGGTCTCCCTCACCCGGACCGGGGTGAGAGCCGTCACGGGAGGGGTGCATGCGACCACTTGTAGCACGGCGGGTCCACTACCATCGGCTACGTGACTACTCAGGGTGACATCAAGCTGACCGATTCGTTCAAGGCCTACGACGTCCGCGGCATCGTGGGCGAGACCATCACGGCGGAGTCCGTGCGCGCCGTGGGCGCCGCGTTCGTGGACGTGCTGGGTCTGGCCGGAAAGACCGTGTTGGTCGGCGGGGACATGCGCCCCTCGTCGCCCGAGTTCAAGGAGGCGTTCGCCGAGGGTGCGCGTGCTCGCGGCGGTGACGTGCTGATGATCGGCACCATCTCCACGGACATGCTCTACTACGCCGCCGGCGTGCTGGACGCCGCGGGCGTGGTGTTCACCGCCTCCCACAACCCGGCCGCCTACAACGGCATGAAGATGGCCAAGGCCGGGGCGGTCCCGGTGTCCTCGGACACGGGCCTCTTCGAGATCCGTGACGTGGCCCAGGGCTACCTGGACGCCGGCGAGATCCCGTCGGTCGAGTCCCCCGGCTCCCTGGAGGAGCGGGACATCCTGGCGGGCTACGCCGAGTACCTGCGCTCGCTCGTGGACCTGAAGGGCATCCGCCCACTGAAGGTCGTGGTGGACGCCGGCAACGGCATGGCCGGCAAGACCACCCCGGCCGTCCTGGGCGGGGATGTGCTCGAGGCCCTCCCGCTGCAGATCGAGCCGCTCTACTTCGAGCTGGACGGCACCTTCCCGAACCACCCGGCGAACCCGCTGGAGCCGGAGAACCTGGTGGACCTGCAGAAGGCCGTGGTGCAGCACGGCGCGGACATCGGCCTGGCCTTCGACGGCGACGCCGACCGCTGCTTCGTGGTGGACGAGAAGGGCGCCCCGGTGTCCCCGTCCGCGATCACCGCCCTGGTGGCCCGCCGCGAGATCGCGCGTGCCAAGGCCGAGGGCGAGGACACCCCGGTGATCATCCACAACCTGATCACCTCGAAGGCCGTCCCGGAGCTCGTGGCAGCCGACGGCGGCCGCGCGGTGGTGACCCGCGTGGGCCACTCCTTCATCAAGACCGTCATGGCCTCGGAGGGCGCCGTGTTCGGCGGCGAGCACTCCGCGCACTACTACTTCCGCGACTTCTTCAACGCGGACACCGGCATGCTGGCGGCGATGCACGTGCTGGCCGCCCTGGGCGGACAGGACGTCCCGCTGTCCGAGCTCGCGGACGAGTACGAGCCCTATGTGGCCTCCGGGGAGATCAACTCCGAGGTGGAGGACAAGGACGCCGCCGTAGCCGCCGTCCTGGCGGACCACGAGGGCGAGGACATCGAGGTCTCCCGCATGGACGGCACCACCGTCTCCGCGAAGGACGGCTCCTGGTGGTTCAACCTCCGCCCGTCCAACACCGAACCCTTCCTGCGCTACAACGGCGAGGCCAAGGACGAGGCCACCATGGCCGCGGTCCGGGACCGCGTCCTGGCCGCGGTCCGCGCCGAGCGCTGACCGGCGGGCGCTCCCGGCGCACACGAGGCGGCCCTCCTGCTCATCCGAGCGGGAGGGCCGCCTCCGTCCGTGCCCACTCCCCGCGTCCCAACGACGGCCGCTCGCCCCCGCCTGCCGGCTCCCCTCCCAGGCCCGATCAGGCGGACAGCGCCAGCACGAACGGCAGGACGCCCTGGGCCCCGTTCTCCCGTAGGACGCGGGCGCCCTCGGTGAGGGACCACCGGGAGTCGGCGAGGTCGTCCACGAGCAGCACCGGCCCGTGCCGCCCGGCGGCGGGGGCGGAGGCGAGCATCTCGGCCAGCTGCACGGGGACGCCGAAGCGTCCGTACACGGAGCCCAGGCGGTAGGCGCTGTTGCCGCCGGGACCGGCGGTCGGGCCGCCGTGCAGGGGCTCGAGCGAGCCGAGGAACGGCAGCCGGCCGATCCGGGCGATGCCCTCCGAGAAGGACCCCACCAGCTGCGGCCGGCCGCGGGACGGCATGGCCACCACGGCGATGGGCCGCTGCTCCCAGTCCCAGGCCGCGAGGACCTTCACCGCGCCGTCCAGGACCTGCTGAGGCACGGGGGCGTCCTCGGCGTTCAGCAGCTCGCGGAGGCGGGTGCCCCAGCCGACGTCGGACAGCCGGGCCAGGGCCCGCCCCTCCTCGGCCTGCAGCTCGCCGGCGATGCGCCCCTTCACGGGCACCCCCAGACGGTCCATCCCGGAGGGCCACGCCTTCCGCGGCTCCAGGGGCACGCCCACCCGGCCCAGGGACCGTTCGGCCGCCGCACGCGCCTCCGTGTCCGAGCCGGTGGGGTACCAGGGGCCGGCGCAGGTGTCGCAGCGCCCGCAGGGGGCGGCGGTGGGGTCGTCCAGGGTGCGGGCGAGGAACTCCATGCGGCAGCCGTCGGTGTTCTCGTAGTCCAGCATGAGTCGCTCTTCGGCCAGGCGTGCCTCGGCCACCCGCCGGTAGCGCTCGGCGTCATAGCTCCAGGGCTGCCCGGTGCGCTGCCAGCCGCCGCCCACACGGACAACGGCCCCGTCCACGGCGAGGACCTTGAGCAGCAGCTCCAGGGCGGTGCGCTTCATGGCCACGGCCGTCTCCAGCTGGGGGACGGACATGGCGCCGCCGGCCTCGAGCGCCTCGAGCACGGCCAGCGCCTCGCGCTCGTCCGGCATGGATGCGGTGGCGAAGTAGCGCCAGATGTCCCGGTCCTCGGGCCCGGGCAGCAGGAGCACCTCCGCGTGGTCCGTGCCGCGGCCGGCACGACCGACCTGCTGGTAGTACGCCACCGGGGAGCTCGGAGCCCCGAGGTGCACCACGAAGCCCAGGTCCGGCTTGTCGAAGCCCATGCCGAGCGCGGAGGTGGCCACCACGGCCTTCACCCGGTTGGCCTTGAGGTCCTGCTCGATCTGCGCGCGCTGCTCCGGATCCGTGCGCCCCGTGTAGGACACCACCGGGTACCCGGCCTCGGCCAGTGCCCGAGCGGTGTCCTCGGCGGAGGAGACGGTGAGCGCGTAGACGATGCCGGACCCCGGCAGGTCCTCGAGGTGGGAGATCAGCCAGGCCAGGCGGGAGGCCGGGTTGGGCATGCGCAGCACGCCCAGCTGCAGGGACGCGCGGGCCAGCGGGCCGCGGAGCAAGAAGACCTCCTGCTCGGACTGCACGCCGAGCTGCTCCACCACGTCCTGGACCACGCGCTCGTTGGCGGTGGCGGTGGTGGCGAGCACCGGCACCGCCCGCTCCCCCGTGGCCGGCAGGCGCCCGATGAGGTCCCGGATGCGGCGGTAGTCCGGGCGGAAGTCATGGCCCCAGTCCGAGATGCAGTGGGCCTCGTCCACCACCAACAGGCCCATGCGCGCCACCAGGTCCGGCAGCTGCTCCTCCCGGAAGCGCGGATTGTTGAGGCGCTCCGGGGAGATCAGCAGCACGTCCACGGTGTCCTCGGCCAGTCGGGACCGGACCTGGTCCCACTCCGTGGCGTTGGCCGAGCTCATGGTCACCGCGCGCACACCGGCCCGGGAGGCGGCCTCCACCTGGTCCCGCATCAGGGCGAGCAGCGGGGAGACGATCAGCGTCGGACCCGCGCCGCGGGCACGCAGCAGCAGGGAGGAGACGAAGTAGACGGCGGACTTGCCCCAGCCGGTGCGCTGGACCACCAGCGCACGCCGACGGTGCCGCACGAGCGCCTCGACGGCCTCGTACTGGCCGTCCTTGAACTGTGCGGCGTCGTTCCCGACGAGGCTGCGCAGCACCTGCAGCGCCTCGGAGCGGAGGGCGTCGTCGGCCGGCGGGGTCTGCTCTGCGGTGCTCATGCGGCCAGTCTGCCAGCCGGAGCGGACGGCGTACCCGCCTGGGACCGCCCCTGTGGACACACCTCTCCTGCACAACCTCCCTCACCCGCACCCAGGCGGCCCTCTCACCCGGGCCCCACCCACCCGGCCCGCACGTGCCTCGCCCTCGGCTGGAACTCCGCCTGGCGGACGCGGGATAATCGCTCCATGAAGCTCAACGCGTTCACGGACGTCTGCCTGCGGGTCCTCATGGTCCTGGCCCGACGCCCGGACGAGCGCGCCACCGGCCAGGCGATTGCGGACGAGATCGCGGTCCCCTACAACCACGTGTCCAAGGCGATCGTGGAGCTGCGCCGCCGCGGTGCCGTGGACGTGACGCGCGGCCGCTACGGCGGGGCGCGGATCACCGGGGCCGGCCTTCAGCTCAGCGTCGGCGTCCTGGTGCGCGAGCTCGCCTCCCGCGAGGAGGTCATCGACTGCAGCGGGCACGAATCCGGCGTCCCCTGTCCCCTGGCCGGCGGATGCCGCCTGCGCACGGCCCTGCACCGTGCCCGCGAGGCTTTCCTCGCCGAGCTCGAGCCGGTCACCGTGCGCTCCCTCGTGGCGCCGCGGC
>NZ_JBNFOB010000119.1:0-6958 GCF_057364565.1 Micrococcus sp. LASM2_SD2
GCCCCCGCGGAGAAGGCCCCGCACCGGCGCATGTTGCGCCGTCCCCCGCCGCCGCGGGCAGAAGCACGAGGTCTCCCCGGCCGCGGACCCGAACCCGAACCCGGACCGCGCCGTCTTCGGCGAGCACATGCCGACCCAGGCGATCGCCCTTGTGGAGCGCCTGAGCAGCTCGGCGTACGGCCGCCGCATGCGAGCCCGGCTGAGCGCCCGCCAGGCCCGGGCGGACGCCGTCGTGGAGGCCCGGACCACCCTCGACTTCGCCCTGAAGCTCGGTGAGACCATGTTCAGCTACGGTGCGAGCTCGATGGACGTGGAGTCCTCGATCATCGTGGTCACACAGGCCTTCGGCATCCACGAGACCGAGGTCGACCTGACGAACCAGGCGATCTCCCTGAACTACGCGCCGGACTCCTCGCGCGGCGAGGTCCCCTACACCCTTCAGCGCGTGGTGCGCTCCTGGTCCACGAACTTCGCCGGGCTGGGCGCCCTGCACCGGCTGGTCGAGGCCATCGCGGACGGGGAGGTCACCCGTGCCGAGGCCCAGCGCCGGCTCGTGGAGATCCGGCGCACGCCCAAGCCGTACCCGGCCTGGTCCGAGGTCCTCATGGCCGGTGTCTTCTGCGGCCTGTTCGTGCCGTTCATCGGCGGAACCTGGCGCGGTGCCCTCGTGGGCATGGCCTCCACGTGGCTCGTGTTCTGGATCAAGATCCAGGTGGAGAAGAAGGGCCTGCCGGAGATCTTCAGCACCATGATCGGCAGCTTCCTCGCCACCGCGATCGCGCTGACCCTGCACGCCGTGGACGTCTCCATCAACCCGTCCCTGGTGATCGCCGGCGGCATCATGATCCTGCTGCCGTCCTCCCGCTTCGTCACCTCCGTCCAGGACGCGATCAACGGCTTTCCCGTCACAGCTGCCGGCCGCATGATCTCCGCCCTGCTGGTGTACATGGGGCTGATGGGCGGCATCATGATCGGCGTGATCGGCTCGGAGATCGTCGGACTGCCGGCGCTCGAACTCGCCGAGACCCCGACGGGCACGGACCTGCCCGCACTCGTGCTGCTGGTCCTCGTGGCCTGCGCGGCCATGTCCGACTCGGTCGTGGAGCAGGCCACCTGGAAGGCCCTGGTCGCCTCCGGCCTCGTGGCGGCGGTCGCGTTCGGGGCGTACCACCTGTTCGACCTGATCGGCACCGGGCCGCGCCTCACCCCGGCGATCGCCGCCACCGTGGTGGGCTTCTTCGGCCGGGCCGCGGCGCTGCGGCTGGGCTTCCCGCAGATCGTGGTGGTGCTGCCCAGCATGCTCTTCCTGCTGCCGGGTCTGGCGATCTTCCGCGCCCTCTACGAGTTCACGGTGGAGTCCGGCTCCACCCTGCTCGGTGTGGCCGGCATCTTCAACGCCACCGTCGTGGTCGTCGCGATCGCCGGCGGAGTGGTCTTCGGCGACACCCTCGCCAGGCCCCTCACCGACCGCATCTTCGCCGGCTCCCGCGTCGGCGCAGGGTCCGGCCACCAGCGCTGACCTCCGCCCCGCGGCTGCCCGGACCATAGGGTCGGGTGCGTGTGCCGGCGGCGGCAGGTGCCGGCGTCGGGAAAGAGGCGCGACGACGGCCGCCCGCCTCAGGCGGGCAGGCTCCAGTCCACCGGGTCCGCCCCGTGCTCGGTGAGCCACGCATTGGCGCGGCTGAACGGCTTCGAGCCGAAGAACCCGCGGTGGGCGCTCAGCGGCGAGGGGTGTGGGGACTCGACCACCCCCACACCATGCGCCCGCAGCGGCCCGGCCAGGCGGCGGGCGTCGGCACCCCAGAGCAGGGCCACGAGCGGGGCGTCGCGTTCGGCGAGGGCCCGCACGGCGGTCTCCGTGATCTGCTCCCACCCGATGCCGCGGTGCGAGCCGGGGGATCCGGCCGCCACGGTGAGGCACCGGTTCAGCATCAGCACGCCGCGCTCCGTCCACGCCGTCAGGTCACCGTGTTCCGGCGGGGTGAGGCCGAGGTCTTCGGCGAGCTCCCGGTAGATGTTCACGAGGGAGCGGGGGAGGGGCCGCACGTCCGGGGCCACGGCGAAGCTCATGCCGATCGGGTGCCCTGGCGTGGGGTAGGGGTCCTGGCCGAGGACGAGGACCCGGACGTCCTCGAACGGCTGGCGGAAGGCACGCAGCACGTGTTCCGGAGCCGGCAGGATCTGCTCGCCGGCGGCCCGGCGGGACCGCAGCTGCTCGGCGACGGCGGCGAATGAGGCATCGTGGTCGGAGAAGACCCGGGTCCAGCCGGGGTCGAGCGGTGCGATGAGGTCCATGCCGCCAGGCTAACGGTCGACCGGGCACGGCACGTGGGCGCCGGGTGCGGAGTGTGGGCGGCGCGACGGCACGTCGTCCGCGGTGCCGGGGGTCCGAGACCGTACCATGGGCGGCATGCCGCGAACCCCCCGAGACGAGCTCAGCCCGCTGGAGCGGAGTGTGCTCGAGCTCGAGGACCTGCGCTGGCGATATCCGGGGGCCAAGGACCAGGCGATCCGCGACCGACTGGGACTGACCCCGACCGCCTACTATCAGATGTTGAACGGACTGCTGGACCGGGAGGCCGCGCTGGCCTGCCGGCCGTTGCTCGTGCAGCGGCTGCGCCGCACGCGAGGCACCCGTCGACGCGCCGTCCGGCTGCCCCGTCCGGCCGCCCCCACTTCCCCCACTGTCGCCCAGGAGACCTGATTCACGATGGCCTACACGCCTGATCGCTTCGACGACGTCCCGGAGTACACGGACCAGCGCGGTGCGCACCGCGACCACTTCGAGGGTGCCGCGTGCCGCCGGCGCCGGGGCCCGCCCGTGGCTGCTGATCGTCGCGGCCGCCCTGCTCATCGGCCTGTTCGTGGGCGTCGTCCTGCCGTTCATGCAGCGCGGCGGCGAGAACACCGCGACGGAGAACTCCGCGACGGCCACCGCCACCGAGCCCGGGGAGTCGGTCTCCCCGAGCGAGGGCGACGGCTCCGCGTCCGGTTCGGAGGAGTCCGCCGCGGAGTCGGAGGACTCGGCCGAGTCGACGAAGGGCGCAGAAGACTCCCGTGCGACCGAGGAGTCCGAGAGGGCCGCGAAGGAGTCCCGCGCCGCCGCGGAGTCGAAGAAGGCGGCCGAGTCGGAGAAGGCCGAGGCCTCCCGCGCCGCGGAGTCGGAGAAGGCTGCCGCGGCCGCCGCCGCCGCGGCCCAGCAGTCCAAGGAGGCCGCGGAGTCCCGCGCCGCCGAGGAGTCCAAGAAGGCCGCCGAGGCCCGTGACGCCGAGGAGTCCCGTGCGGCAGCCTCCCGTGCCGCCGAGGAGTCGAAGAAGGCGGAGGAGGCCCGTCGGGCCGAGGCCTCGAAGCGGGCGCAGGCGTCCGAGGCCGCCGAGGAATCCCGCAAGGCGGAGGCGTCCCGCAGCGCCGAGACGTCCCGCAAGGCCGAGGCCTCGCGCAGCGCTGAGGCCTCCAGGGAGGCGGAGGCGTCCAGGGAGGCGGAGGCGTCCAGGGAGGCGGAGGCGTCCCGCAAGGCCGAAGCCTCGAAGAAGGCGGAGGCGTCCAAGTCGGCCGAGGCCGCGGCCGCGGTGAAGAAGAACCGCGTGGTCGTCTACAACGCCACGCGCATCAACAAGCTCGCCGCCGGCCATGCCGACCGACTGAGGCGTGCCGGCTTCCAGGACGTGGATGCCCAGAACTGGAACGGCTACGGCGTGAGCAGCTCGGCCGTGCTCTACAACCAGTCGACGTTCAAGGGCACCGCCGAGGCGGTCGCCCAGGAGCTGGGCGTCCCGGCGTACCAGACCCCGAACCTGCAGCTGAACGGCGTCGCGGCCGTCATGTTCAAGTGACCACCGGCACGGCCTGATCGGGCCACCCGGCCGCGGAGGTCCGCCGGGACCGTCGTCGCGGCCGCTGGCCCTGCATCGCGGCCCACCGGCAGCGCCCCGTCCCCTCGTCCCTGGAACGAGGCGGCGGGGCGCTGTTGCGCCATCAGCGGACCTTTTGCACTCTCCGTTCGAGAGTGCTCATAATGGCTTTAGCACTCCCGCGTGTCGACTGCCAGCCGCCCTGCGGCGGGACGGAGCACGTGTGGAGGAGGACCTGACAGCGGTGAGGCGTGTACGCGCCGTCCGTCGCGGGCACTGCACAGGTCACCCGACCGCTGAGAACGCAGCCGTCCAGAAAGGACATGCACACATGGCAAAGACCATCGCATTCGACGAAGAGGCACGCCGCGGCCTGGAGAAGGGCCTGAACACCCTGGCCGACGCCGTGAAGGTGACCCTGGGCCCCCGTGGCCGCAACGTCGTGCTGGAGAAGAAGTGGGGCGCTCCCACCATCACCAACGACGGCGTCTCCATCGCCAAGGAGATCGAGCTCGAGGACCCGTACGAGAAGATCGGCGCGGAGCTCGTCAAGGAGGTCGCCAAGAAGACCGACGACGTCGCCGGCGACGGCACCACCACCGCCACCGTGCTGGCCCAGGCCCTGGTCCGTGAGGGCCTGCGCAACGTGGCCGCCGGCGCGGACCCGATGGCCCTGAAGCGCGGCATCGAGAAGGCCGTCGAGGCCGTCACCGCCGAGCTCCTGGGCGCCGCCCGCGAGATCGAGACCAAGGACCAGATCGCCGCCACCGCGTCCATCTCGGCCGCCGACCCGCAGATCGGCTCCCTGATCGCCGAGGCCCTGGACAAGGTCGGCAAGGAGGGCGTCATCACCGTCGAGGAGTCGAACACCTTCGGCCTCGACCTCGAGCTCACCGAGGGCATGCGCTTCGACAAGGGCTACATCTCCGGCTACTTCGTCACCGACGCCGACCGCCAGGAGACCGTCCTCGAGGACCCGTACGTGCTGATCGTGAACTCCAAGATCTCCACCGTGAAGGACATGGTGGCGGTCCTGGAGAAGGTCATGCAGTCCGGCAAGCCGCTGCTGATCATCGCCGAGGACGTCGAGGGCGAGGCCCTGGCGACCCTCGTGGTCAACAAGATCCGCGGCACCTTCAAGTCCGTGGCCGTGAAGGCCCCGGGCTTCGGCGACCGCCGCAAGGCCATGCTGGCGGACATCGCGATCCTCACCGGCGGCCAGGTCATCTCCTCCGAGGTCGGCCTGTCCCTCGAGACCGCGACCCTGGACATGCTGGGCCAGGCCCGCAAGGTCGTCATCACCAAGGACGAGACCACCATCGTCGAGGGCGCCGGCGACGCGGACCAGATCGCCGGCCGCGTGTCCCAGATCCGCTCCGAGATCGAGAACACCGACTCGGACTACGACCGCGAGAAGCTGCAGGAGCGTCTCGCCAAGCTGGCCGGCGGCGTGGCCGTCATCAAGGCCGGTGCGGCCACCGAGGTCGAGCTCAAGGAGCGCAAGCACCGCATCGAGGACGCCGTGCGCAACGCCAAGGCGGCCGTGGAGGAGGGCATCGTCGCCGGCGGCGGTGTGGCCCTGATTCAGGCCGGCGCCAAGGCGTTCGACGGCCTGCAGCTCGAGGGCGACGAGGCCACCGGCGCGAACATCGTGAAGGTCGCCGTCGAGGCCCCGCTGAAGCAGATCGCCTTCAACGCCGGCCTGGAGGCGGGCGTCGTGGCGGACAAGGTCAAGGCGCTCCCGGAGGGCAACGGCCTCAACGCCGCCACCGGCGAGTACGAGGACCTGCTGGCTGCCGGCATCAACGACCCGGTGAAGGTGACCCGTTCCGCGCTGCAGAACGCCGCCTCCATCGCCGGCCTGTTCCTCACCACCGAGGCCGTGGTGGCCGACAAGCCGGAGAAGACCCCGGCCGGCGGCGAGGGCATGGACGCCATGGGCGGCATGGGCGGCATGGGCGGCATGATGTGACCACCCGCTGACGCCTGATCCGGACGCCTGGCGTCTCGGATCCGCCGACGCAGACCGAGGCCCGGTCCCCTGCACAGGGGGCCGGGCCTCGATGCGTGTCCGGGCGTCTCAGCGGAGCGAGTCGCGCTCCCGGGCCAGGTTCGTCCGGGCCGCCTCCTCCCAACGACGACGGCCGCTCGCCGTCGCGTACAGCCGTTCCGCGCCGAGGAGGCCGTCCAGCACGGCGGCACGGCCGCGCCGCCAGTCCGGCTCCGGCACGTGGGCGAAGTCCCGGCGGACCAGCGCCACGTAGTCGTCATAGGCGTCCGGGGTGCGGCCGAGCACCTCCAGGTCCGCGTCGGAGAGCAGGGCGCCGGCCCGGTCGTCCGCGGTCGGACGGTGGCTCAGGGTGAGACGGACCAGTCGCGCGGTCTCGGCGATCTCCGTGTCCGACACGGCCAGGCGGGGTGCGGCCAGCAGCTCCTCGGCCAGGCGAGCCGAGTCCTCCTCGTCCTGGCCTGCCGGGCGGGCCGGATCGGCGGCGTAGACCGCGTCGTGGAACCAGGCCGCGAGGGGGACGGCACGGGGGAGCGGTCCCGGCTCCTCGCCGTCTCCCCGGAGACGGTCCACGGCCTCCAGGACCGCCAGCAGGTGGTCCGGCGAGTGGTAGTGCCGGTGCGGCTCGCTCCAGCGGGCCAGCAGCTCCCGGCCGAGATCTGCGACGGCGCCCGGGTCCGCACCGGCCGCGCGGTGTGCACCGATCGGCCCGGCGAACAGGTTCGCCCACCGGCGCAGGAGCATCGGGTCACGGCGCATGGGGCGACGGCGCGAGGGCACCCGCAGGCCGGACCGGATCAGGCGGCGGGTCAGCTCGCCGCCGCTGACCGGCTCGGCCCCGAGGGCGACCAGCTCGTCGTGGCGGTGCGCGGGCACGTCGTAGTGGTCCAGGTCGAACGCGCGGGGGCTGAGGCCTGCGTCCGCGGCGAATGCGTGGAGCTCCGCCAGCGAGACGTCCGAGACCAGGTGGGAGAACACGGTCCCGTGGGCGGGCCAGACGGGCGGATCGATGTACACGGCCATGGAGGTCACCCTAGACGGGTCACCCTAGACGGGCCGCGGACGGCGAACGGCCCCGGACGCCCTCCCCCACGGGGCG
>NZ_JBNFOB010000120.1:0-6880 GCF_057364565.1 Micrococcus sp. LASM2_SD2
CGGCCGGGGTGGGTCGCCGTCGTCGTGGGGGAGGGCGGAGCCCCCCGGCTCCCTGCGGGAGCCGGGTGCGGGTCGGCTCAGACCTCGTCGTCGATGTTCTTGCCGGTCTTCTCCTCGAACCGGCGCAGCGCGGTGCCGGCGCTGCGCTGGCCGGCGACCTTGATCAGGGCCGAGATGCCGGCGGAGACGAAGGCGAAGGAGAGGGCCTCCACCAGGGGCAGCTCGTCGTCGGTGGCGTCGCGGGGGGCCTCGTGGCCGGTGGCCAGGCGCCAGCCGGTGGCAACCAGCTGGGAGCCGACCATGCCGCCGGCGAAGGTGATGCCGGTGGCCAGCAGGTTGTGGACGAGCTTGTTCATGGAGGGGGTCTCCTTCGGGGACTGGAGGGCCGGACGGGGCCGTCCGGCAACGTGCTGACCCCAGCCTACCGGCGGGGTGGGGGCGCAGGCACGGCGTGCCGCACGAGGGCCCGGCAGCGGATCCTGCGCGGGGCCGGATCACCGCCGCACGGGATCGCGCGGAGGCGGTCCCGGGGCGACGGGATGCACAGGTGGCGGCGGGGCCTCCGTCAGTCGGCGGTGACGGCGTGGGAGCCCGGGTCCTGGTCCTCGCGGAGCCAGGCGTTGAGCTGGTCCGTGAGCTCGTCGTCCACGGGGACATCGGCGCCGTCCACGCTCAGCACGGGGACCACCCCGCGGACCGAGGAGGCGAGCCACAGGCCCTCGATGCCCTCGAGGTCGGCACGGGTCAGCGGCCCGTAGCCCAGCGGCCAGCCGGCCCGCTCGGCCGCGGCGAACACCACGGCCTGGGAGGTGCCGGCCAGGATGCCCTGCCGACGCAGCGGGGTGACCAGCTCGCGGCGTCCCTGGTCGTCTCGGCGGACGATCAGGGCGGTGGAGGTGGGGCCCTCCAGCAGCTGGCCGTCCGAGGAGACGAAGAGGACGTCGTCCGCACCGTTCGCCGGCGTGACGGAGGGCGGCCATGTTCACGGCGTAGGAGAGGGTCTTCGCCCCGGCGAGGAGCCACGGCGCCTCCGCCGCGACGCGCGAGTCCAGGCCGCGGTCGAGCAGCAGCACCCGGATGCCGGCGGGGCGCACGGACGGATCCGGACGGGGAGTGGCGGTGAGGAGCACCCAGCCGCTGGGCTGCGGTGCCAGCCCCGCGGCGACCTCCGGTCCGCGGGTCACGGTGAGCTTCACGGTGGCCGCCGAGCCCGGGCAGGCACGGGCGAACTCCGTGAGCGCCAGGTCGATCGCCTGCCGCCACTGGGCGGGGGACGGGACCGCCAGGTCGAGGATCTCGGCGGAGCCGCCGAGCCGCCCCAGGTGGGCGGAGAGCTTGCGGACGGTCAGGGAGCCGTCCTCGCCGGGGACGGCGAGGGCCGTCTCGAACAGCCCGTCGCCGCGGGTGACGCCCTGGTCCTTCACCGTCAGGTGGGGCAGGGCCGGGTCCGCCAGCTCGGGGACCAGACCGGACACGCCCGCCGGGCGCAGCAGGACGAGGACTTCATGGGACGCGGCGACGCCGCCGGACACGGTGCTCATGGCCCCAGGCTAGCGCCCGGAGCAGGGTGCGTCGTGTCCGACGGCGTCGGTCGGCGTGCGCGTCGTCAGCGGCCGGCGGCGGAGTCCGCCTGCGGGATCTGCCCGGTGACCGTGCGGTCCCCGGACGGGGCCTCGTGGTCCCGCTCCAGCTTGGCGCCCTCGACGTCCACGTCCGGCAGGATCCGGTCCAGCCAGCGGGGCAGCCACCAGGCCGCCGGGCCGAGCAGGTGCATGACCGCCGGCATCAGCAGCAGGCGCACCACGAAGGCGTCGAAGAGCATGCCCACGGTGAGGCCGAAGCCGATCGGCCGGATCATCGCGTCGTGGGCGAAGATGAAGCCACCGAAGACGGAGATCATGATGATCGCGGCGGCGATCACCACGGACCGGCCGGCGCGCAGGCCGGACAGGACCGCCTCGCGGGCGGGCTTGCCGTGGGCGTAGGCCTCACGCATGCCGGAGGCGATGAACAGCTGGTAGTCCATGGCCAGGCCGAACAGCACACCGATCATGATGGTCGGCAGGAAGCTGAGCACCGGTCCCGGCGCGTGCACACCGAAGACCGGGCCGAGCCAGCCCCACTGGTAGATGGCCACCACGGCACCCATGGCCGCGAACACGGACAGGATGAAGCCGCCGGTGGCGATCAGCGGCACCAGCAGGGAGCGGAACACCAGGACCATGATCACCAGGGACAGGCCCACCACCAAGGAGAGGTAGAGCGGGAGGGCCTCGGAGAGCTTCGCCGAGACGTCGATGAAGCCGCTGGTCACACCGGCCACGGCGAGGCTGTGGGCCTCTCCGGCGGCCTCGGTGCCGCGCAGGGTCTGCACGAGCTCCTCGGTGGACACCGCGTTCGGGCCGCCGTCCGGGATCACTTGGATCATCGCGAGCGTGCGGTCCTCGTTGAGCGCGGCGGGCACGGCGGCACGGACGTGGTCCAGGCCGGCCACCTGCTCGGCGACCTCGAGCTGCAGGTCTGTGGCCTCGTCCTCGTCCAGGCCCTGCGGCAGGTCCGCGGTGACCACCAGCGGCCCGTTGTAGCCGTCGCCGAAGGCCTCGCCGGTGAGGGTGTAGGCCACCTGGGAGTCCGAGCCCACGGGCTCGGAGCCGCCGTCCGGCAGGCCCAGGCGCATGGAGCCGAAGGGGACGGCGATCAGTGCCAGGGCAAGGATGGAGGCCAGCGCCGTGGCGACCGCGGTGCCGGTGGACATGCGGCTGCGCTTCGTCCCGCCGCGGCGGGAGGGCCTCTCGCCGTGCAGCGGCTGCAGCTCGCCGGCGTCCACACGGGCGCGCTCCTTCGCCGAGAGCGCCTTCGCGCCGATCAGGGAGAGCAGCGCCGGGGTCAGGGTCACGGCGATCAGGACGGCGATCGCCACGCAGGCGGCGGCCACCGTGCCCATCATGCCCAGGAAGGGGATGCCGGTGACGTTGAGGGCGGCCAGGGCGATGATCACGGTCAGGCCGGCGAACACCACCGCGTTGCCGGACGTGCCGTTGGCCAGGCCGATCGACTCGCGCACCGGCATGCCTGCCTTCAGCTGCTGGCGGTGGCGGTTGACGATGAACAGGGCGTAGTCGATGCCCACGGCCAGGCCGAGCATGATGCCCAGCACCGGGGTCACGGACATCATCTCCACCACACCGGAGAACGCGAGGGCACCGGTGACCCCCACCCCCACGCCGACCAGGGCGTTGAGCAGGGGAAGACCCGCTGCGGCGAGCGCGCCGAGCATGACCACGAGCACGATCGCTGCCACCACGAGGCCGACGACCTCGGCCGGGCCCATCACCTGCGGGACCGCGGCGTTGAGCTGCTGGTCCGGGTGGACGTCCACGCCGTCGATGTCCGCCTGCGTGAGCAGTGAGGTCACGGACTCCTTCTGCTCGGTCTCGAGGTCCATGGTCGGCTTGCTGAACACCACGCGGCCCATGGCCACGTCGCCCTCCTCGGAGACCGCACGGAAGTCCTCCGTCAGGGCGAGGGTGCGCTCGCCGCGCTCGAGCTTCGGACGGTTCTCCGCGATCTGCCGCTCGCCGTCGGCGATGTCCTGCTCGGCCTGCGCCAGCTTGTCCCGCTGGGCCTCGAGCTCCGCCTTCCCGGCGTCGAGCTTCTCCTGGCCCTCCTGCCACTGGGCCAGACCGGAGTCGTACTCGGCCTTGCCGGCCTGCCACTGCTCCAGGCCCTGGTCGTACTCCGCCTTGGCGGCCTGCCACTGGGCCAGGCCCTGGTCGTACTCCGCCTTGGCGGCCTCCCAGCGGGCCTCGGCCTGCGCGTGCTGCCGGCGGCCGGCGTCGAGCTCCGCCTGCTGCTCGGCGGTCCGCTGCTCCGCCTGCTCCTGGGTCAGTCCCTGTGCGACCGCCTGTTCCCTGGTCGCGTCGAGCTGCGCCTGTGCGGCGTCGAGCTCGGCCTCGGCGGCGTCCAGTTCCTGCCTGCCGGAGTCGAGCTCGGCCTCGGCGGCGTCCAGTTCCTGCCTGCCGGAGTCGAGCTCGGCCTCGGCGGCGTCCAGCTCCTGCTTGCCGGCGTCGATCTTCGGCCGGGACTCGTCCAGCTGCGCCTTCGCCTCGTCCAGCGCGGCCTGGTTCTGCTCGATCCTCTGTTCGCCCTGGGCCAGCTGCTCCTTGCCGTCGGCCACCTGCTCCTTGCCCTCGGAGACCTTCTGCTCGCCGTCGGTCAGCTGCTGCTTTCCGTCGGCGACCTCGGCCTCGGCGTCATCGAGCTGCTTCTGCAGGGCGAAGGGGCTCTGCGCCTCGTCCACCACGTCCACGTCCTCGACGTCCTTCATGAGGGCGGCGATCGCCTGCCGCTGGACGCGCGTGAACGCCGACCCGTCCTCCGTGGCGAAGACGACGCTCCCGGACCCCTTGGCCGCGTCCGGGAACTCCCGCTCCAGGCGGTCCGTGACCTGGGCGGTGGGGGTGTTGGGGATGGTCACCGCTGAGGACAGGGTGCCGCCGAAGGCGAGGAAGGAGCCGACGGCGAGGGCGAGGGCGACGAGCCAGGCGGTGATCGCCACGAACGGTCGCCGTGCCGAGGCGAGGCCGAGGCGGTACAGGAGCAGGGCCATGGGAGGTGTGTGTCTTCCGGGACGGGGATGAGGGGCAGGGACGGCGCATCGGTGCCGTTCCAGTGAATAGCATACCGCTAAGCGGAGCACTGCGCTCCGCTAATGCCGGCAGCTATGCGTGAGTCCGCTCACGGGTCGAAGGATGCCCTGCGCACACCCGCTCGCGGCGGCGACCCTGAGGGTCGACTGTCGGGGACTGTTCAACATAAGAGGAATCCCACGCAGCTATCCGTTGGCTGTATCCACTGTTTGATCAGCTCACAGAATCCCAATGTGTGCAGTATTCCTATTGCTTTGAAGTAATATGGAGACACTATGACCACTGAACCCAAGCGACGCGGCCGCCCGCGCAGCCAGGCCTCCCGCGAGGCTATCCTGCGCGCCGCGGCCGAGCTCATGGCTCCCGGCCAGTTCTCCCGCCTCACGATGGAGGGGATCGCGCAGCGCGCCGGTGTGAGCAAGCAGACCGTCTACCGGTGGTGGCCCACCAAGATCGATGTGCTCGTGGAGTCCATCGGCGAGGGCTACCTCGACATCCCGCTGCCCCTCCCGGAGGACACGGGCGATCTCCGTCGCGACCTGACCGTGTGGCTGGAGGGCATGCGGGAGGAGATCGAGGGCGGCGGCGCGAGCTCGCTGTCCCAGGCTCTGATCGGCGCCCTCGCGCTGCAGGACCAGCAGGGCTCGGTCATCCGCGGCGTGCTGGTGGATCCGCTGGTCGAGGCGATGACCGCCCGTCTGCACGCCGCAGGTCTGGCGGAGACGGGGGACATCGAGTTCGCGGTGGACAACCTCGGCGCGATCATCATGATGCACGTCCTGTTCGGCCGGCCCATGTCCGACGACTGGATCGAGCGCGTGGTCAGCAGGGTCCTGGCCGGTGAGTCGATGGTGCACGCCCGCCTGAGCCCGGCCTGACCTCGCCTCACCCGTCCAGCCCACCGTCCGCCTGGGCCTTGGTCAGCCACTGCTGGATGTCAGCGCTGGCCTGGCGGGCGTGCACGATGAGCGTGCCGAGCTGCAGGCCCTCGGCGGAGAGGGACAGGAGCATCTGGCCGAGCGGTGCCTGCACGAAGCTGGCCAGGACGAGGTGGCCGCGACCGGTGGAGACGTTCACCATGGTCTCGCTGCGTGAGGCGGCGCCGGAGGAGACGATCTCGGCCTGCGAGGAGGAGACGGCGAACAGCGAGGAGTTCAGCGCGGCCATGCGGCCGACGTCCTGCGGCTCGATGCCGAGGGCGCAGAGGTTCATGCCGTCGGCGGTGCAGAGCATGGCGGAGCGGATCTCCGGCACGGACTGCGTCACCTTCTCCAGGCGAGGCAGCGCCATGCCGCCGATCATCCGGGACCACAGCTCCCAGTGCTCGGCGACCGCCGGGTCGGCGGCCATCTCCTCGGTCTCGGTGTCTGTGCCGCCGAGCTGCGGGGCGGCGGAGTGCTCCGGGTGCTGGGCGGTCATGCGTTCCCTCCGGTGGTGAGGCCGACGGCGTGGCGGACCACGCGGGTGACGTCCGTGCTGACGATCGGGATGTCGGACAGGGCCTTGACGGCCGTCGTCTTCCCCACGCCCATCGGGCCGACGAAGACGACCTGGTGGCTGGTGGTCGCTCCGACCACGGCGGAGGCGGCGGGCTGGGTCATCGGGCTCCTCGGTGCGGGGGATGGGAGGTGGGTGCGGAGGCGGACGGGTGCGCGCCATCCGCTGCCCGCCGGGCGTCGTCGTGTCCGCCGGGGCAGGCCTCGCGAGGGACGGTGCAGGTCAGTGGAGGCGCAGGCGCACGTCGGCCGCGTCGGCCGGGGAGTGCCCGGCGAGATACTCCTCCTCCTGCGCCGCCCAGCGTCGCCAGTGCGGCGCGTAGACCTCGCCGTCGCGGGCCAGAGCACGGGCGCGGCGGTCCTCGTCGTCGGCATCCACCCAGACCCCCAGGGCGAGCAGCGGCCGGGCGCCGCGGCAGAGGCGCCCACGCCCCTCGCAGACCACGACGTCGGTCGGCGGCACCTCGCCCGGCTGACCCGGGCGGCCGGCGTGCCAGTCCCAGGAGGGCACCTCCGCCGTCTCCCCGCGGGCGAGGCGACGGAGGGCACGGACGTACGGGCCGTCGTCGCAGGTCACGGCCGACAGGCCGTCCCAGCCGGGGTACATCTGCTCCAGGGGGACCACGGTGACGCGGTGGACCGGGCGCAGCCGCGCGGCGAGGGCGGCGGCGAGCGTGGTCTTGCCGGAGCCGGAGCGTCCGTCCACGCCGATCAGCAGGGGCCGGGTCAGTGCCG
>NZ_JBNFOB010000121.1:0-6737 GCF_057364565.1 Micrococcus sp. LASM2_SD2
GGCACGCGGCCGTCGCCGGAGCCGGACTCCTCGGCGCCGTCCGCGGCCGGGGCATCGTCCCCGCCGGCGTCGCCGCCGAGGTCGAAGGTCACCACGGGGGCGCCCACGTCCACGGTGTCGCCCTCCTCGGCGTGCAGCTTCGCGATGATGCCGGCGTAGGGGCTGGAGAGCTCCACGACCGCCTTGGCGGTCTCCACGTCCGCCAGCACCTGGTTCACCTCAACCGTGTCGCCGACGGACACGCGCCACGCGGTGATGTCGGACTCGGTGAGGCCCTCCCCCAGGTCCGGGAGGTTGAAGATCTTCTGGCTCATCGGGTTCCCTCCTGCTGGCCCTGAGCGGCCAGGAAGTCGGCGGCGGTCTCGGGGGCGGCGAACATGTCCACGGAGTCGAGCGAGTTGGACCGGCCCATGGCGCGGTCCACGCCGTCGAGGATGCGGTCCAGGTCAGGCAGGTGATAGTCCTCGAGCTTGGCCGCCGGGTACGGGATGTCGAAGCCGGTCACGCGCACGGGCGGGGCCTCGAGCCAGTGGAAGGAGCGCTCGGTGACGGTGGCGACGAGCTCGGCGCCCACACCGCCGGAGCGTCCGGCCTCGTGGGCCACCACGAGGCGGCCGGTGCGCCGCACGGACGACTCGACCAGGCCCGAGTCCATCGGGGCGATCGAGCGCAGGTCGACCACCTCGATCTCGATGCCCTCCTCCGCGGCCACCTCGGCGGCCTGCAGGGCGGTCTTGATCAGCGGGCCGTAGGCCACCAGGGTGACGTCCGAGCCCTGACGCACGATCTTGGCCGGGGCCATCGGCGGGACGGCGGCGTCCAGGTCCACCTCGCCCTTGTCGTGGTAGCGGCGCTTCGGCTCGAGGTAGACCACCGGGTCGTCCGAGGCGATCGCGGCGCGCAGCAGGTCGTAGCCCTCCTGCGGGGTGGACGGGGAGACCACGCGCAGGCCGGCGGTGTGCATGAAGTAGGCCTCGGGCGACTCGGAGTGGTGCTCCGGGGAGCCGATGCCGCCGCCGAACGGGATGCGGATGGTGACGGGCAGCTGCACGTGGCCGCCGGTGCGGGCACGCATCTTGGCCAGGTTCGCCACGATCTGGTCGAACGCCGGGTACACGAAGCCGTCGAACTGGATCTCCACCACCGGGCGGTAGCCGCGGTAGGCCAGGCCGATGGCCGTGCCCACGATGCCGGACTCGGCAAGCGGGGTGTCCATGACGCGCTGGGCGCCGAAGTCCTCGATCAGGCCGTCGGTGATGCGGAAGACGCCGCCCAGGGTGCCGATGTCCTCGCCCATGAGGACCACCTTCGGGTCGTCCGTCATGGCGCGGTGCATGGCCCGGTTGATCGCCCGGCCGAAGGTCATCTTCTCGGAGCTCATGCCTGGCCCTCCTCGTCGAACATGGCGTGGTACAGCGCGGACTCCCGGCGCTGGCGGGCGAGCTCCTGGTGCGGCTCGGCGTACACCTCGGTGAACAGGGTGTCCGGGCCGGCCTCCTCGAGGACCTCGAGGGCGGCGCGCACGTCCGCGGCCAGGGCGTCGGCGTCCTTGGTCGCCTCCGCGCCCAGGGCCTCCATGTCCGCCCCGTTGGCCCTCAGGTGTGCGGCCACGCGGTCGATCGGGTCCTTGGCCTTCCAGGACTCGACCTCCTCGTCCGAGCGGTAGCGCTTCGGGTCGTCCGCGGTGGTGTGCGGGCCCATCCGGTAGGTGACGGCCTCGATGAAGGTCGGGCCGCCGCCGTTGGCCGCGCGCTCCACGGCACGGCGGGTCGCGGCGAGCACGGCGAGGACGTCGTTGCCGTCCACGCGCAGGGACGGGATGCCGAAGCCCCACGGGCGGTCCGCCAGGTGGCGCGGCGACTGCAGCTTCACGGGCTCGGAGATGGCCCAGTGGTTGTTCTGGCAGAAGAAGACGACCGGCGCCTTGTAGGAGGCGGCGAACACCATGGCCTCGTTGACGTCGCCCTGGGAGGTGGCGCCGTCGCCGAAGTACACGATGGTGGCGGACTTGTCCCCGTCCATGGCGGCGCCCATGGCGTAGCCGGTGGCGTGGAGCGCCTGCGCGCCGATGATGATCTGCTGGGCGGCCACCTTGTGGGCCTTCGGGTCCCAGCCGGAGAACGTGGAGCCGCGCCAGAGGCGGATGAGGCCGAGGGCGTCCACGCCGCGCAGCAGCGCCACGCCGTTCTCCCGGTAGGACGGGAAGACGAAGTCGTCCTCACGCAGGGCCGCGGCGGAGCCGGCCTGCGCGGCCTCCTGGCCCAGCAGCGGCGGCCACAGGGCCAGCTGCCCCTGGCGCTGCAGGTGGGTGGCCTCGGTGTCCAGGCGGCGGATCAGGACCATGTCCCGGTACAGCCGGGCCAGGGCGTCGTCGTCGACGTCCTCCAGCCACGGATCCAGCTCGGGCTCGGAGGTGCGCACGCCCTGGGCGTCCAGCACCTGGAGGTACTCGCGGTGCTCTGACTGCGGGATGTCCGCCTCGGCGGGGAGATCTACTTGCGTCATGTCCTCAACTCTCGTGACCAGGCACCGGGATGCGGGCGCCGACCGTGGGCGGGTGATGCGGGCCGGGTGTGTCCCGCATCACCTCGCATGACTCCCGGTGAGTCTAGTCACATGGACACGACTTGACAATTTACACCAGGGGCGCGAGAAGGCCTCTGCTGAGAGGCTCTGCGACCGGCTCAGCCGCGGCGAAGCAGGACGTCCACGGCGGCGTCCAGGTAGGCGTCCACCTGGCCCTCCTCGTAGCCCTTGCGCCCCTCGGCCGAGGCGAAGGCGGCCCGGCGCACGTCGTCCGCGTCCAGCTGCGCCTCGCCCTCCGGGGCGCGCAGGGCCTCGGCGAGACGGTCGCAGAACTCGTCCACCTGGTCCACGTCGTAGGACTGGGCGTCCGAGCGGGACGGCCGGCGGAAGCGCTCGCCCGGGGCCCGGTCCGCACGGCCGAGCAGCTCCTCGGTGCGCTCGGTGAGCAGGGCGGACCAGTCCTCGCCGCCCCGCTCGGAGACGAAGGCCTCGCGCTCGGAGTCCGCGAGGGCGTCCTCGAGACGGTCGAGGGCGTCGTCCACCTGGTCCGTGGCGTAGCCGCCGTTGACGGTGGCGAACCGAGCCTGGCGCACGTCCTCCACGGACAGCTCGCCGGAGCCCTCGTAGGCCTTGCGGGCCCGGGCCATGAAGGCGTCCACGTGACTGGGCTCGTAGCCGATCTCGTCGGACTCCACCCGCTCGAAGGGCTGGTCCACGGTGGTCTTCAGGTCGTCGCGCGACTTCTTCGACATCCGCACTCCTGTGTTGTGGGGCCGCCGTGGCGGCCGGGGACGGGTCCTGGGCGGGGTGCCGCTCAGGCGATGGGCAGGGCCAAGAGGGTGTAGGCCACCGGTGCGGCGAACACCAGCGAGTCCAGCCGGTCCATGACCCCGCCGTGGCCCGGCAGCAGGGAGGACATGTCCTTGATTCCGAGCTCACGCTTGACCATGGACTCGGAGAAGTCGCCCGCGGTGGCGGCGACCACCGCGAACACGCCGAGCAGCAGGCCCACCCACCAGGGCTGGCCCACCAGCAGCGGCACAGCCACCACGCCCACCAGCACCGAGCCGAGGAGCGAGCCGACCAGGCCCTCCCACGACTTCTTGGGGCTGATGCGCGGGGCGATGGGGTTCCTGCCGAAGCGGTAGCCCACGATGTAGCCGAAGGTGTCGTTGGCGATCACCATCAGCAGCAGGCAGGCCACCATGAAGTTTCCGCGCGGCTGGTCCAGCAGCGCGACGCCGAAGGACAGCAGGAACGGGGCCCACATCACTGCGAACACGCCGGCCAGGATGATCTGTCCGGTCGGCCTGCGGCGGGTGGCCTCCGTCCACAGGCACACGAGCAGCAGCGCCCCCAGCAGGGCGAGGAAGAGCGCCTCCACCCCCCACAGCAGCGCAGAGAGCGGCAGGGCGACCGCCGCGACCCACAGCGGGGGTTTGGGGACGTCCAGACCGATGCCGCGGACGGCGTCGGCCACCTCGGTGACGCCGGCGACCAGCAGGACCACGATCAGCAGGGCCAGCAACCAGTCCCACAGGATCAGGCCCGCCAGGGCGACGCCCAACAGCACGACCCCCACGAGGACGGCGGACTTGAGGTCACGGCCGCCGCGTGGGGGTGCGGGGGTCTCCGCAGCTGTGGTCATCGAGGAGGACTCCGGAGCGTGCCGGCAGGTCCGAGGCGCAGGGCCTCAGACCTCGAGGAGCTCGGCTTCCTTCTTCTTCGCCATGTCCTCGATGAGGTCCACGTGCTTCTTCGTCAGGGCGTCGAGTTCCTTCTCGCCGCGCATGCCCTCGTCCTCGCCGACCTCGCCGTCCTTGACGGCCTTGTCCATGGCCTCCTTGGCCTTGCGGCGGGCGTTGCGGACGGAGACCTTGTGCTCCTCGGCCTTCTGCTTGACGATCTTGACGTACTCCTTGCGACGCTCCTCGGTGAGCTCCGGCATCACGATGCGGATGACCTTGCCGTCGTTCGACGGGTTCGCGCCGATCTCCGACTCGGACAGGGCCTTCTCGATGTTGCGCAGGGCGGACACGTCGAAGGGGGTGATGAGCAGGGTGCGGGCGTCCGTGGTGGTGAAGGAGGCCAGCTGCTGCAGCGGGGTCATGGCGCCGTAGTAGTCCACCATCACCTTGGAGTAGAGGCCCGGGTTGGCGCGGCCGGTGCGGACGGACGCGAAGTCCTCGCGGGTCGCCTCGATGGTGCGGTCCATCTGCTCTTCGGCGGACTGCAGGGTCTCCTGGATCACGATGTCTCCTGACGTGTGGGTGAGTGACTGCCCACCATCCTACGTGTCATGGAGGACATCCGGCTCAGGCTCTGCGGCCCGGCTCAGGGGGTGACGGTGGTGCCGATGCCGTCGCCGCGCAGGGCGGCGGTGACGTTGCCCGGGCCCTCCATGCCGAACACGCGCATGGTGAGGCCGTTGTCCTTGCACATGGTCATGGCGGTGAGGTCCATGACGCGGATGTTCCGCTGCAGCGCCTCGTCGTAGGTCAGGTGGTCGAGGCGCTCGGCCGTGGGGTCCTTCTTCGGGTCGGCGGTGTACACGCCGTCCACGCCGGACTTGGCCATGAGGACCTCGTCCGCACCGACCTCGAGGGCGCGCTGGGCGGCCACGGTGTCCGTGGAGAAGTAGGGCAGGCCGGTGCCGGCGCCGAAGACCACCACGCGGCCCTTCTGCATGTGGCGGATGGCGCGCAGCGGGATGTATGGCTCGGCGACCTGCTCCATGGAGATCGCGGACTGCACGCGCGTGGACACACCGGCCTGCAGGAGGAAGTCCTGCAGGGCGAGGCAGTTCATGACGGTGCCGAGCATGCCCATGTAGTCGGCACGCCGGCGGTCCATGCCGTTCTCGGAGAGCTCGGCGCCGCGGAAGAAGTTGCCGCCGCCCACCACGATCGCGATCTCGACCGTCTCGGCGGCCTCGGCGATCTGCTGCGCGATCCCGCGGACGGTGTCCGGGTCCACGCCGACCTTGCCGCCGCCGAAGACCTCGCCGGAGAGTTTGAGCAGCACGCGGCGGCGGCCCTTGGTGTCGTCGTTCACGACCGGCAGGGACTGGGTGTGGGTGTTCGTCTCCATGGGATTCCGCTCCTCGGGGCGTTGTTCTCGGGCCTGGGCCGGGTGTGGGCACAGAACGGCGGGGTGGTCACCGAGCTGGTGACCACCCCGCCATCGGTGGCGGCCGCATGCGGGGCATGCGGACCGGTGTGGCCTCGGATCGCTACGATCCTACCCCCAGATCAGGGGTGTGGAACGAGCGCCGGATTCCGCGGCGTGCTTCAGTTGCCGACGCGGAAGCGGGCGAAGCCGGTGACCTTGGTGCCGGCCTCGGAGGCCACCTTGCCGACGGTGGTCTTCGGGTCCTTGGCGAACGGCTGGTCCTCGAGGACGATCTCCTTGTAGAAGCCGGTCAGGCGACCCTCGACGATCTTCGGCAGGGCCTGCTCCGGCTTGCCCTCGGCGCGGGCGGTCTCGTCCGCGATGCGGCGCTCGTTCTCCACGGTCTCGGCCGGGACGTCCTCACGGGTGAGGTAGGTCGGCGAGTAGGCGGCGGTGTGCACGGCGATGTCGTGCGCCGCGGTCTTCGCCTCGGCGGAGTCGGAGTCCACGGCGAGCAGCACGGACACCTGGGCCGGCAGGTCCTTGGAGGTCTTGTGCAGGTAGGCGTCCACGAAGGCGCCCTCCACGCGGGCGATGCGGCGCACGACGACCTTCTCGCCCATGAGGGCGCCCTCCTCGGTGACGTGGTCGCCGAGGGTACGGCCCTCGTAGTCGGCGGCCAGCAGCGACTCGAGGTCGGCGGCGCCGGAGGACACGGCGGTCTTCAGGACGGCGTCGCCCAGGTTGATGAACTTCTCGGCCTTGGCCACGAAGTCGGTCTCGCAGTTCAGCTCGACCATCACGCCGACGCCGTTCTCGACGGTCGCGGCCACGAGGCCCTCGGCCGCAGCGCGGCCCTCACGCTTGGTGGCGCCCTTGAGGCCCTTCACGCGGATGATCTCGATGGCCTTGTCGGTGTCGCCGTTGGCCTCGTCCAGGGCCTTCTTGACGTCCATCATGCCGGCGCCGGTGCGCTCACGCAGGGCCTTGATGTCGGCAGCGGTGTAGTTCGCCATGCTCGTTCGGTCCTTCCCGTTGGATGGGTGGTTGCGGGATGCAGGTGGTCGGGGGTCCGCGGCGGCCGGCCCGGGTGCGGGCCG
>NZ_JBNFOB010000122.1:0-6706 GCF_057364565.1 Micrococcus sp. LASM2_SD2
TCGCCCCGGTCCAGGCCGCGACCCGGCTCGGCATCCCGGCCCGGCTCCACGGCCGGGGCCCGCCGGGAGCCGGCCACGGGGGTGGTGTCCGCCTTGGAGGACACGGCCTCCGGGGTGTGGTCCGCGTACTCCTTCACGCAGAGCACCGGCTGGTCCAGCTCGCGCAGCAGCTCGTCCGAGACCGAGCCCATCATGAACCGGCCCACGGCGCCGCGGCGGCGCAGGCCGATCACCACGATGGTCGGCTCGAGCTCGGCGGCGACCTCCTTCATCTCCATGGCGGTGGAGCGTCCGCGGGCGTACTGGCGGAACTCCGCCTCCACGCCGCAGCCGTCCAGGACCTGCTGCAGCTCCCGCTGCTGGGCCTCGTTGAGCAGGTTGGACGACTTGTGCTCACCGCCGGGGCCGGCGTTGACCACCACGATGCGCTCACCGGTGGAGCGGGCGATGTCGATGGCCTTGTTCAGGGCGGCGCGGGCCTCCGCGCGCGGGGCATAGCCCACCAGGATGGTCATGCTGGGGTCCTCTCGGAATCGGCGTGGACGGGGCTGGTCTCGGTGGTGTCTGCGGGGGCCGGGGCGTCTGCGGACGTCGCACCGACGCCCGGCCCGGACGCGGGGGCCACCCGGTGGCGGGAGAACCGCTCCACCAGGGTGTCCGGAGCCATCTTCGCGGCCTGGAGGAGGGAACGGAAGCGCCGGGACGGCACGCAGACGCCCTGGCCCTGGGCGAGCGCGGCCAGGCCCTCGCGGACGACCTCGTCCACGGCCATCCAGGCCCAGGACGGATACGAGGAGGCGTCGATCCCCGCCCGCTCGTGGAATCCGGTGTACACCGGGCCCGGGCACAGGGCGGTGACGTGCACGCCCTCGGAGCGGTAGCGGACGTTCGCCCAGCGGGCGAAGGCCACGGCCCAGGACTTCGCGGCGCCATAGGTGCCGTCCGGGACCAGCCCGGCCACCGAGGCGACGAGCAGGATCCGGCCGCCGCCGCGGGCGAGGAACGCCTTCAGCGCGGCCTGGGACAGTGCCAGCGGGGCCTGCACGTGCAGGAACGCCTGGTCGAACTCCTCGCGGCGGGTGGTCTCGTGGACCTCCGGGCCCAGGCCCGTGCCGGCGGAGTGCACCATGCCGGTGATCGGCCGGTCCGGGGCCTGGAGGCGGTCCGCCACGGCGTCCAGCCCGACCTCGGTGAGCAGGTCCGCGGCCAGGGTCTCCACGGGTACGCGGTACGCGGCGCGCAGGGACCGGGCGGTCTCCTCGAGCCGGCCGGCGTCCCGGCCCACGATCACCAGTCGGTGTCCCTGGGCGGCCAGCTGACGGGTGATCTCCTCGCCGATGCCGGAGGTCGCCCCGGTCACCAGGTAGCGCATGGTGGGGGCGCCGCCGGGCAGGTCCGGCAGCGGAGAGTCCTCGGTGGGCGCCTCGCCGACCGGGCGGATGCGGCGGGCGGTGCGCTCGGCCTGTTTCCGCTGGGCACGTTCGAGCCGGCGCTCGGCCCGCGCGGTGCGCCGGGCCAGGCGCGCGTCCTTCGCGTCCTGCTTCAGGGCGGCCTTGGACTCGCGGCGGGCCTGCTTCTCCGCGGCCTTCTTCGAGGCGAGCTCCTCCGGGGACAGCTCCGGGCCCTCTTCGGCGGGGTCGGGCTCAGGCGAGGGGGACGGCGAGGTGACGGCGCCGTCGTCGGGAAGGCCCGCGGCGTGCTTCGGCGCGCGGCGGGGGCGTGGGGAAGGGGATGCCATGCCTCCCAGTCTAGGTGCGCTCCGCCGCCCGGACGGGCCCCGTCAGGCGGTGGCGCGGACGTAGTCCAGGGTGGCGGCCATGGTCACGGCGGCCACCTGCTTCACGGTGCCCTCCAAGCCGGGGTACACCTGCTCGGCCAGCTGATCCGGGGTCGTCTCCGCGGCCTGTCCCTCCGGCAGCCCGGCCAGCAGCCCGCGGACCTGCTGCACGCGCTCCTTCCGGTGGTCCGTGTACTCCTGCGCGATCGCGGCCACCGAGGGCAGCACCGGCCCGTGGGCGGGCAGGACGGTGGCGTCGCCGAGCTCGCGCAGCCGCTGCAGGGAGCCCAGGTAGTCCGCGAGCGTGCCGTCCGGGTGGTCCAGCATGGTGGTGCCCGCGCCGAGGATCGTGTCCCCGGTCAGGACGGAGCCGTCCGCGCCGGCCGAGGGGACCATGAAGCAGAACGAGTCCGAGGTGTGGCCGGGCGTGTGGATCGCCTCGATCACGGTGTCCGCCTTCACGATCCGATCCCCGTCCTGCAGCGGGCGGCCACCGCCGCGGCAGTGCTCCTCGAGGTGCGAGCGGACGGGCGCGCCGGTGGCCTCGTGGAACACGTCGATCGCGCCGGTGTGGTCCTCGTGCCGGTGGGTGGCCAGGATCAGCTCCACCCGGCGGCCGTCGGCGGCGGCGAGGACGCTGCGGAGGTGCTCCTGCGCGGTGGACGCCGGGCCCGGTCCACCACCACGACCGTCTCGGCGCCCGGGGCGCCGATCAGGTAGGTGTTCGTGCCGGACAGGGTCATCCCGGAGGGGTTGTCCGCGGTGACGCACTGGACGAAGGGGGCCGGGGCGGGGCCGGGGACGGTCTGACGTGCTGGCATAGGGTGGATTCTATGGAACACAGCACCCGCGGCGCGTACGTGACCGAAGGCCGGGAGTTCACCCGGGACACCCAGTACATCTGCGACCGGATCGTCGCGGACGTCGATGCGCCCGCAGCGCGCCCGCCCTGGAGCCCGCGAAGACCGGCCGGATCGCCACCGGGCTGGAGGAGGGCGCCGAGGCCTGGCCGGTGGAGGCGGGCCGCTACCGGCTGGTGGCCGCCCGGGCGTGCCCGTGGGCGAACCGGGCGATCATCGTCCGCCGCCTGCTCGGCCTGGAGGACGCGATCTCCCTCGGGACGCCGGGACCCACCCATGACGCCCGCTCCTGGACTTTCGACCTGGACGCCGGCGGGAAGGACCCGGTGCTCGGCACCGAACGGCTGCAGGAGAACTATGTCGCACGGTTCCCGGACTACCCGCGCGGCATCACCGTGCCCGCCATGGTGGACGTGCCCACCGGCGGCGTGGTCACCAACGACTACCCGCAGCTCACCCTGGACCTGTCCACCGAGTGGACCGCGCACCACCGCGAGGGCGCCCCGCAGCTCATCCCGGACGCCGGGCCGGAGCGGGACGAGATGTTCGAGGTGATCGGCTGGGTCTTCACCGAGGTCAACAACGGCGTGTACCGGTGCGGCTTCGCCGGCAGCCAGGAGGCCTACGAGGATGCGTACGACCGCCTCTGGTCCGCCATGGACCGCCTCGAGGAGCGGCTGACCACGCGCCGGTTCCTCATGGGGGAGCGGATCACGGAGGCGGACGTGCGCCTGTTCACCACGCTGGTGCGCTTCGACCCCGTCTACCACGGTCACTTCAAGTGCAACCGGAACCGGCTCACCGAGATGCCGGCGCTGTGGGGGTACGCCCGGGACCTGTTCCAGACCCCCGGCTTCGGGGACACCGTGGACTTCGCCCAGATCAAGGCGCACTACTACGTGGTCCACGAGGACATCAACCCCACCGGCGTGATCCCCCGGGGCCCGGACCTGTCCGGCTGGACGAGCGCGCACGGGCGCGAGGAGCTCGGCGGTGATCCGTGGGGCGGCGGCACCGCCCCCGGACCGGTGCGCGAGGGCGAGCGGGTCGATCCGGCGCACACGCCGCTGCGGTGAGCGGGATCCGTCCACGTCCGGCGGGTCCTTCCCGACGACGGCGGCTCGCCTTCGGGAGGAAGGGCCGCCTTCGGTAGGGGAGCCTTCGCTGACTGGCGGGAGCGTGCCGACAGGCGGAGACTTCCTGCCATGACCGACGTGAACGTCTCCCACAGCACCCGGCCCGAGCCGCACGACCCCGGCTCCGCCGCCCACCGGCTCAACTGGCTGCGCGCCGGCGTGCTCGGCGCGAACGACGGCATCGTGTCCGTCGCCGCCACCGTGGTGGGCGTGGCCGGTGCGACCACCGGCAACACCGCCGTCATGGTGGCCGGCACCGCCGCCGTGGTGGGCGGCGCGATCTCCATGGCCCTGGGCGAGTACGTCTCCGTGTCCTCCTCCTCGGACAGCCAGAACGCGCTGATCGCCAAGGAGAAACAGGAGCTCGCCGAGGACCCCGAGGGCGAGTTCGCCGAGCTCAAGGAGATCTACCGCGAGCAGGGCCTGTCCGAGGAGACGGCCCACCGGGTGGCCGAGGAGCTCACCGCCCAGGACGCACTCGGTGCGCACCTGCGGGCGGAGCTGCATATGGACGAGGACGAGGTGGTCAGCCCATGGCATGCCGCCGGCGCGTCCTTCCTGGCGTTCCTGCTCGGCGCGCTGCTGCCTTTCCTGACGATCATCCTGGCCCCGGAGGCCATCCGCGTGCCGCTGACCTTCGCCGCCACGCTCGTGGCGCTCGCCGTCACCGGTGCCACCGGCGCGTGGCTGGGCGGGGCGAAGGTCCTGCCGGCCACCCTGCGCGTGGTGATCGGCGGCGCGCTCGCCCTGGCCGTGACGTTCGGCGTGGGCGCCTGGCTGGGCACGTCCGGGATCGCCTGATCTGCCACTGGTCCTTCGCCTGCAGCGTTGAGGTCCGTACAGCGGTCTGTATCTGCCCCGCATACCGGCTGCTGTGCAGACCTCAGCGTGGTTCGTGGTCGTTCTCCCGACGACGGCCGCTCGACCCCGTCGCCCTGCCCGGCTCATCGTTCGCCCCGCCGAAGGCGGACCGCCGAGCCGGACACGTCCGTGGACATCGCCGGCGCCCACTCGGCCCTGCCGTTCGGCATCGCCCCCACCGGCTTCACCCGGTTCATGCACGCCGAGGGCGAGGACGCCGGTGCGGCGGCCGCCGCCGGCTACGGCGCGCTGCTGGTCACCGTGGACACCCCGGTGGCCGGCCAGCGTCTGCGGGACGTGCGCAACGGCATGACCATCCCGCCGAAGCTGACCCCGAAGACCGTGGTGGACGCCGCCTGGCGTCCGGAGTGGTGGTTCGACTTCCTCACCACGGACCCGCTGACCTTCGCCTCCCTCTCGGACTCCGCGGGGGACCTGCCCTCGATCATCAACGGCATGTTCGACCCGACGCTCTCCCTGAAGGACCTCGAGTGGATCCGCTCGGCGTGGAAGGGGCAGCTGTTCGTCAAGGGCATCCTCACCACGGAGGACACCCGCCGCGCCCTGGACACCGGCGCGGACGGCCTGGTGGTCTCCAACCATGGCGGCCGACAGCTGGATCGCGCCCCCGTCTCCCTGCAGGCGCTGCCGGCGGTGCGTGCGGAGGCGGGTCCGGACGTGCCGATCATCCTGGACTCCGGCATCACGACCGGCGAGGACGTCGTGTCGGCCCTGGCCCTCGGCGCCGACTTCACGCTGATCGGCCGCGCGTACCTCTACGGCCTCATGGCCGGCGGACAGGAGGGCGTGGCCCGGGTGATCGAGCTGCTGGCCGAGGAGGTCCGCGTCGCCATGACGCTGATGGGCGCCGCCACCACGAGGGACCTCACGCCGGATTCGGTCCGAGCGCCCTGGCTGCACGGCTGAGATCGGACGTCTCCAGACCTGCACTTTCGCCCTCATTGTTGAACAACTGGCATTCATCAGGGATGATGGGAGGGTGTCGCGTGACCTGCGGCACATGCCCGGCGGCCCATCCCCGCCTCCGGAGCCCCGCACCACCCCCGCGTGCCGCCACCGTCGCGCGGCACGACCGTCCCACGAGGAGCCACCATGCGCATCGACATGAACAGCGACGTCGGAGAGTCCTTCGGCTCGTGGACCATGGGAGACGACGCCGCGATCTTCCGCTCCGTCTCCTCCGCGAACGTGGCCTGCGGCTTCCACGCGGGCGATCCCTCGGGCATCGCCCAGACCTGCCGGGACGCCGTCGCGGCCGGCGTCACCGTCGGCGCGCATGTGGGCTACCGGGACCTGGCCGGCTTCGGGCGGCGCTTCCTGGACTGCACACCCACGGAGCTGGCGGACGACGTGCTCTACCAGCTCGGCGCCCTGCAGGCCCTGGCCCGCGCCGCCGGCACTGAGATCCGCTACGTGAAGCCCCACGGCGCCCTCTACAACACGATCGTCCACCACGACTCCCACGCCCAGGCCGTCGTGGACGCCGTCAAGGCGTTTGGCGGGGACCTGCCGCTGCTCCTGCTGCCCGGCTCCCTCGCCCTGGACAAGGCGGAGCAGGCCGGCCTGCGCGGCGTGGCCGAGGCCTTCGCGGACCGCGGGTATACCCCGGAGGGAACGCTCGTCTCCCGCCGTGACCCCGGCGCCGTCCTGCACGACGAGTCCGAGGTGGCCGCCCGCATGGTCCGCCTGGCCACCGAGGGCGTGCTCACCGCCGTGGACGGCTCGGACATCCGGATCGAGGCGGCCAGCATCTGCGTGCACGGGGACACCCCCGGCTCGGTCTCCATGGCCGCCGCCGTCCGTTCCGCCCTGGAGGACGCCGGCGTGGAGGTCGCCTCGTTCGCATGAGTCGCTCCGCCTCCCGTCCCGACGACGGCTCCCGCACCTCCGCCGGCTCCGGCGCCTCCGCCTCGCCCTCCGCGGGCGGACCCGCGGCCCGCGGCCTGCGCTGGGTCGGCAACCGGGCCTTCCTGCTCGAGTGCCCGTCCCTCGCCGACGTGGTCTCCCTGCACGCGCGCCTGATCGCCGAGCCGTTGCCCGGCCAGACCGAG
>NZ_JBNFOB010000123.1:0-6685 GCF_057364565.1 Micrococcus sp. LASM2_SD2
GGCGTCCGGGGAGGGGCAGCCCCCGGTGGCCCCACGGCGACGGTCGCCTTCGGGGCGGCGCCCCGCGGCCGCCTTCTTGTCGTTGATCGTCACGGCCACACTGGTGCCGTCGGCGAGGTCGGCGCGCCAGTAGCGCCACGTGTCCGTGGCCGAGGTCCGAGGGGCACCGGACAGGACGAGGGGGCGGCCGTCGTCGTGGCCCTCGGCGTCCTCGGGCGGGGCGAGGGCGGCGTCGAAGACCTCGCACACCCGCTTCAGCGCATCGTCCATGGTGCCGGGCACGGTCCGGGACGCGTTGGCGTCGAAGGTGCCGTCCTCCCTCTGGCCCGGCAGGCGGCGGCCGATGTGCTGCCCGTAGGCCAACGCCGCCGTCTGCGCCCACCATTCGGGGTTGGAGCAGCCGCCCTGGTCTTCGATCTCGGCCAAAGCCAGCCGCGCGAGCTTGGGGTGCGCCAGGTCCCGGCCGCCGGCGGCGTCCAGGCGGGAGGTCCAGTCCTCCCAGGAGACGGAGGTGGCCTTCACCAGGGCGTCGACGTTCGCGGGGCGGGGCGTTGCGGTGCTCATGGGCGTCAGACTACTGCGGTCCGCCGGTCCCGTCAGGGGTCGGTCAGGCAGCGGTGGCGTCCCGGCGGCGCACCGTCCAGCGGGCCACGATCAGCACGATGATCACCATGCCCGCGTAGCCCAGTGCCGGGTAGACCCAGCCGATGAGGTCGGAGAAGCCGAGCAGGGACAGCACCGCGGACACCGCCGCGGTGACGGTGGCCAGCAGCCACCGCGGCACGCGGCGGAGCCCACCGAACAGGGACAGTCGCGTCGTCGCACCGAAGAGGCAGGACAGGGCCGTGGTGAACTGCGCGACCGTAGTCCTTCTCCTCCGGCCGTACCTGTGCAGGCGCGCGAACCCGGCCGACGACGGCCACACGCCTTCCACTGGGCGGCAGGTCCGTTCCATCCGATGATTTGTGGGACAACTCACAGATGGCTACCGTGGGCCGGGTGCCTGCGCGGGGACCCGGCCCCGCCGACCGAGCGAAGGACCGCCCCCATGACCGAGACCCGCACCGCGGCCCGCCCGCGGCCGGTGCCCACCGCCGCTCCGCGGCGTGGTTCCTCGTCCCGTCTCTGATCGGCCTGGCCCTGTTCGTGGTGCCGCTGCCGGCCGGTGAGGACGGGGTCTCCATCCCGATCGCCCTGATCGCCGGAGCCCTCCAGGATGCCCTCGCCCCGGCGCTGCCGTGGATCGCGGTGGCCGTCATGGCCGTCTCGGTGCTCGGGGTGCTGGTGGTGAAGCTGGCCAAGCCGGATCTCACCGCTCAGCCGTTGACGGCGTCCCTCTTCGACGTCGGCCCGGTGTGGACGCTCATCCGCATGGTGGGCCTCATCGTCGGCGTCATGACCGCGCTGCAGGTCGGCCCGGCCGCGCTGGTCGGCGAGGACACCGGCGGGCTGATCATGGACCTGGTGACCCTGATGGTCACCGTGTTCCTCATCGCCGGCCTGCTGCTGCCGCTGCTGCTGGACTTCGGCCTGCTCGAGTTCGCGGGCGCGCTGATGCGCAAGGTCATGCGTCCGCTGTTCAAGGTCCCGGGCCGCGCCTCCGTGTCCTCCCTGGCGGCCTGGCTCGGGGACGGCTCCATCGGGGTGCTGATGACCGGCCAGCAGTACCAGTCCGGTCACTTCACCGGCCGCGAGGCCGCCGTGCTGGGCACCACCTTCAACGTGGTCTCGGTGACCTTCACCATCGTGATCGTCGGCCAGCTGTCCCTGCAGCACATGTTCGGGCCGTTCTACCTGACCATCGTGGTGGCCGGCCTCGTCGCCGCCGTGATCATGCCGCGCATCCCGCCGCTGTCCCTGTTCCCGGACAACCGCGCCCCGGGCGCCCCGGAGGTCGAGAACGAGGACGACACCGCGGCCTCCGACCCCCGCCCGCTGCTGACCCGCGCCTGGCACGCCGCCCGCCGCCGCGCGGACGAGGTGGGCGTGCGCGAGGTCGCCCGCATCGGCACCTCGAACGTGCTGGAGATGTGGCTGGGCATCCTGCCGGTCATCATGGCCATCGGCACCGCCGCCGTGCTGGTCGCCGAGCACACCCCGCTGTTCACCTGGCTCGGCGCCCCGTTCATCCCGGTGCTCGAGCTCATGGGCGTCCCGGAGGCCGAGGCCGCCTCCCAGGCCCTGTTCATCGGCTTCGCGGACATGCTGCTGCCCTCGATCATCGTCTCGGACGTCACCGCGGAGATGACCCGTTTCGTCATCGGCGCCCTGTCCGTGTCCCAGCTGATCTACATGTCCGAGGTCGGCGGCCTGCTCCTGGGCTCCGCCATCCCGGTGCGCTTCCACCACCTGGTCAGCATCTTCCTGCTGCGCACCGTGATCTGCCTGCCGGTGATCGTGGGCATGGCGCACCTGCTGTACTGAGCACGCGGCCTGACGGCACGGCTCTCCAGACGCCCGACGACGGACGGTCGCCTTCCGCAGGGAAGGCGACCGTCCCGTCGTCGCAGGTCAGGGACCGGGGGGCGCGGTGCCGGTCAGACGCCCGGGCTGCGCAGGGTGGGCTCGGGCAGGTACACGCTGCCGCCGGCGGCCCGGAACTCCGCGGCCTTGGCGGCCATGCCCTCCTCGGCGATGCGCGCCTGGTCCGCCGCCCCGCCGAACTCGGAGCGGATGTCCTGGCTGATCCGCATGGAGCAGAACTTCGGCCCGCACATGGAGCAGAAGTGGGCGGTCTTCGCCGGCTCGGCGGGCAGGGTCTCGTCGTGGTACTCCTCGGCCAGCTGGGGGTCCAGGGAGAGCCCGAACTGGTCCCGCCAGCGGAACTCGAAGCGGGCCTTGGACAGGGCGTCGTCCCGGTCCCGGGCGCCGGGGTGGCCCTTGGCCACGTCCGCGGCGTGGGCGGCGATCTTGTAGGTGATCACGCCGGTCTTCACGTCGTCCCGGTTCGGCAGGCCCAGGTGCTCCTTCGGGGTCACATAGCAGAGCATGGCGGTGCCGTAGCGGGCGATCTCCGTGGCGCCGATGGCTGAGGTGATGTGGTCGTAGGCCGGGGCCACATCCGTGACGAGGGGGCCGAGCGTGTAGAACGGGGCGCCGTGGCACAGTTCCTGCTGGCGCTCCACGTTCTCCCGCACCAGGTGCAGCGGGATGTGGCCGGGGCCCTCCACCATCACCTGGACGTCGTACTCCCAGGCGCGGCGGGTCAGCTCGGCGAGGGTGTCCAGCTCGGCGAACTGGGCGGCGTCGTTGGCGTCCGCGATGGAGCCCGGACGCAGGCCGTCCCCGAGGGAGAAGGCGACGTCATAGCGGGCGAAGATCTCGCAGAGCTCGTCGAAGTGCGTGTAGAGGAAGTTCTCCTCGTGGTGGCCCAGGCACCAGCCGGCCATGATGGAGCCGCCGCGGGAGACGATGCCGGTCACGCGGTCCGCGGACAGCGGCACGTGGCGCAGCAGCACGCCGGCGTGCACGGTCATGTAGTCCACGCCCTGCTCGCACTGCTCGATCACGGTGTCCCGGAAGACCTCCCAGGTCAGGGCCTGGTGGTCCCCGCCGACCTTCTCCAGCGCCTGGTAGATCGGCACGGTGCCGATCGGCACCGGGGAGTTGCGCAGGATCCACTCGCGGGTGGTGTGGATGTCGTCGCCCGTGGAGAGGTCCATCACGGTGTCCGCGCCCCAGCGGGTGGCCCACTGCAGCTTCGAGACCTCCTCGGCGATCGACGACGTCACCGCCGAGTTGCCGATGTTCGCGTTGACCTTCACGGCGAACGCTCGGCCGATGATCATCGGCTCCGACTCGGGGTGGTTCACGTTCGCCGGGATGATGGCCCGGCCGGCGGCCACCTCGGAGCGGACCAGCTCCACGTCCACGCCCTCGCGCAGCGCCACGAAGCGCATCTCCGGGGTGACCTCGCCGCGGCGGGCATAGTGCATCTGGGTGACGCGGGCCCCGTCCTTGGCCCGCAGCGGGGCGCGGCGGGCGCCCTGCCACTCCTGGGTGGAGGCGCCGCGGCGGACAGCCGAGCGGCCGTCGTCCAGCAGGTTCCGCTCCCGGCCGGCGTACTCTTCGACGTCTCCGCGGGCTCGGATCCACTCCTCGCGCTGCGGCGGCAGGCCCTGCTCCGGGTCGCAGCCCGGGCCCATGGTCCGGTAGACGCGCAGCGGCTCGTTGGGCGTGCCGTCCGGGGAGTCGTCCTGCGTGATCTCGGTGACGGGGACGCGGATGCCGTGCTCGGCGTCCTCGAGGTGGGCGAGACGGTGGGTGCGGTAGTTCTCGGACGCGGACATGCGCCATCACTCTCCTTCTTCCTTCGCCGGCGTGATCCGGACAGGTTCAGACGGTTGTCAGGCGGCGTCAGCCCGATCTCAGTCCCGTGCCGTGGGACTCCCGTGGGGTGCCCTGGACGGTAGCACAGACCGTGGCGCACGTCTCGTCCGAGCGGCTAGGGTGCGTGGCACAGACGGAGGGAGACACTCACATGACGGAGAAGACGGACGTTCCCGCATCGACCGTGCCGCGGGTGCTGAGCATCGCCACATCGGACAGCGGCGGCGGCGCCGGGATCCCAGCGGACCTGAAGACGATCGCCGCCTGGGGCGGCTACGGCATGACCGCGGTGGCGGCCGTGACGGCGCAGAACACGCAGGGCGTGCAGGCGGTGCACCCGTTGCCGCCGGAGGCGGTGCAGGACCAGCTGGACTCGGTCGGCGAGGACATCGCCGTGGACGCGGTGAAGGTCGGCATGCTCGGCTCACCTGCGGTGATGGAGGTGGTCGCTGTCTGGTTGGAGCAGTGCGCGGCGCCTGCCGTGCTGGATCCGGTGATGGTCGCCAGCAGCGGGGACAGCCTCACCGCCGCCGACGCCGCCGCGTGGGAGCGGCTGCTGGACGCGGCCGACCTGGTGACGCCGAACCTGCCGGAGCTGGAGACCCTCACAGGCGAGCGGCTCCCGGGCTTCGCCAGCGCGCTGCGGCCGCGGAGCGGCTGGCCGCACGGCACCGGGTGACCGTGCTGGTCAAGGGCGGCCACCTGGACCCGGAGGAGCATCCGGACGGCGTGCCGGACGCGCTGGTCGCGGCGGGGGAGGAGGCCGTCGTCCTGACGGGGCCCTGGCAGCGCGTGCGGTCCACGCACGGGACCGGCTGCACGCTCTCTTCCGCGATGGCCACGCTCGCCGGCGCCGGGCTCGGCTGGGAGCAGGCGCTGCGGTGGGCCAAGCCGTGGCTGGCCGAGGCGATGCGCCGCGGTGAGGCGCTCGCGGTCGGCAGGGCGGAGCTGCCTGGCTGGCACGGTCCCGTGGACCACGGCTGGCGGGAGCGCGGGGAATCGGTACCCCGTCGCGCAACTGGTGAGTACTGACCCTCATCACCGCGCTTGCGGGGTCGATGAGGGTCAGTACTCACCAGTTCGTGGGACAGCCGGGTGCCTCCGGCCGCGTGGACACCAGGAGACGAGAAGAGCCGGGCCCTCGCATCGCTGCGTGGACCCGGCTCGTCGTCGGTGTGTGCCCCCGGCAGGATTCGAACCTGCGGCCTTTGGTACCGGAAACCAACGCTCTATCCCCTGAGCTACGGAGGCGGGGGGTCAGCGCGCGTCACCAGGACGCGGCGGACTCGACAACACTACACCATCGCGGCCCGATCACAGCCCAGCCCTGCCCGCCCGGCGTACCTCGGCACGCTCAGTGCAGGACCGCCTCCCGCAGCACCCTGGCGGCGGCCTCCGGGTCCTCGGCCTGGGTGATCGCCCGGACCACCGCGATCCGCTCGGCCCCGGCGGCCGTCACCTCGGGCACCCGCGGCACATCGATCCCGCCGATGGCGAAGAACGGGTGCGCCGTCAGGCCCGCAGCCTGGATCTCCGCGCTCCGGGCGGCGGCGTACTGCGGCAGCTCGAGCCCCACGGCGGCGCGGCCGGGCTTGGTGGGGGTCTGCCAGATCGGCCCGGTGCAGTAGTAGTCCAGTCCCTCGTCCGACAGGGCGGCGTCCACCTGCGCCGGCGTGTGGCAGGAGCGGCCCAGCACCACATCCGGGCCGAGCACCGTGCGGGCCTGCGCGGTGGTCAGGTCCGTCTGGCCCACGTGGAAGACGTCGACGCCGGCCAGCAGGGCCACGTCCGCGCGGTCGTTGGCCGCCACCAGCGCCCCGTGCCCGGTCGCCGCCTCGCGCACCAGGCCCAGCGCCTGCAGCTCCACCGCCACGGGCACCTGCTTGTCCCGCACCTGCAGGATGTCCACCCCGCCGGCGAACACCGCCTGGCAGAACGCGGAGAACCTCTCCTCCGCGAGCCGACCCTCGGCATCCAGGAAGCCGGTCAGGTCCGTGCACAGGTACAGGCGGGCCGCGGCGAGGCGGTCGCGCAGGGCGGTGGGGGCGGTGTTGCTCATGCCCTCACTGTGACAGACTGGCACCGTTCCATGGGAGCCCGGGCCGAGACCGCCGGGCTGAGAGGGCCGCACGGCCGGGAGCGCCCCACACGGGTGTCACCCGCGGCAGGCCGACCATCTGACTCGATGCGGATCATGCCGCCGTGAGGAGGAGACCGTGGGGATGCACACCCTCGTCGCCGGTGCCGGGATCATCGGCCTGGCCACCGCCGCGCGACTGCGCGCCGCCGGGCACGCCGTCCACCTCGTGGCCCCCGAACTCGACGCCGTCCTGGCCGCCACACCGCCGGACCCGTC
>NZ_JBNFOB010000124.1:0-6654 GCF_057364565.1 Micrococcus sp. LASM2_SD2
CCCGCCCTTGGGGCGGCGCACCGTGGGCGCGGTACGTCCGACGAGCGGGCCGGCTCAGCCGCGCAGCCGCCTGCCCAGGCCCGCGTTGATGCGGCCGGCCCAGAACGGCCCCTCGTAGAGGAAGGCGGTGTAGCCCTGGACGAGGTCGGCGCCGAGCTCGAGGCGCTGGGCCACGTCATCCGCGTTGGTGACGCCGCCGACGCTGATCAGGGCGACGTCCTTCGGCAGCTGGGCGCGCAGCAGGCGGAGCACCTGGAGGGAGCGCTCCTTCAGCGGGGCACCGGACAGGCCGCCGGCGCCGATCCGCTCGACCTCGGCGGCGTCGGCCACCAGCCCCGCCCGGCCGATGGTGGTGTTCGTCGCGATCACGCCGTCCAGCGGAAGGGACCGCGCCATGTCCGCGACGGCCACGATGTCCTCGTCGGCCAGGTCCGGGGCGATCTTCACCACCAGCGGCAGATGGCGGTCGGGGACAGCGGCGTCGGCCTCCTCGCGCACGGCGCGCAGCAGCGGCTCGAGGGTGGCGATCTCCTGCAGCTGGCGCAGGCCCGGGGTGTTCGGGGAGGAGACGTTCACGGCGAGGTAGTCCGCGTGCGGGGAGAGCAGGCGGGCGGAGACGCGGTAGTCCGCGGCGGCGTCGGCGAGCTCGACCACCTTGGTCTTGCCGATGTTCGCGCCGAGGACGCGACGGTTCTGCCCGAAGCGCTCGGTCAGGGTGGCGCGGGTGGCGGCCAGGCGCGGCGCCACGGCGGCTGCGCCCTCGTTGTTGAAGCCCATGCGGTTGATCACGGCCTTGTCCTCCACCAGGCGGAACAGGCGGGGCTTCTCGTTGCCGGGCTGGGCCTGGGCGGTGACGGTGCCGACCTCGATGTGCCCGAAGCCCAGGTCCGCCAGCGCCGTGGTGGCCAGCCCGTGCTTGTCGAAGCCGGCGGCGAGGCCGAACGGCGTGGGGAACCGCAGTCCCATCACGGTGCGCGCCAGCCACGGATCCGGGCGGAACGCGGAGCGCAGCAGGGCGGAGGCACCGGTGCGCTCGGCGGCGCGGATGCCGGCCACACCCCTCTCATGGGCCTGTTCGGCGTCCATGCCGGAGAACACGGCGTCGAAGAAGGGCGGGTACACGCGGGGCAGGTTCGAGGTGAGCAGGTTCTCGATCCCGGTCTTCACGGAAGGCAGCTGCATGTGTCCATCATCCCACGCCGGGGCGGCGGCAGCGGAGGCGTCCCGCGCCTACCCTGGTGGGCATGATCCTTCCCGACGACGGCCCCTCGCCTTCCCCATCCGACTCACCCGAGAGGGCGGTCGCCGAGGGGGCGGACTCGGCCCTGTCCCCCGCCGATCCCCGGGAGACCGACGGCGCTGCGCCGGAGCTGCCGGCCCTGCTCACCACCGAGCCAGGCGGGACTGGCAGCCGGATGTGATGGACGGGTTCGAGTCCAAGACGTTCGCGGTGTCCGAGGACGACCAGGGGACCAACCTGGTCACGATCGTCCGGCCCGTCGCCCATGTGAGGGACCGTCACCGCACCCCGGTGCTGCTCATCCACGGCTGGGCGGACTACTTCTACAACGAGCCGGCGGCACGCGCCTTCGAGGAGGCCGGCTACGCGTTCCACGCCCTGGACCTGCACCGCTACGGCCGATCGCTTCGGGAGGGGCAGACGCCCGGATGGACCGATGACCTTGCTTCCTATGATGTGGACCTGGAGGCGGCGTTCGGCGAGATCGGCCGGACCTATGCGAAGAAGCCGGTGGTGGTGGCGCATTCGACCGGCGGTCTGGTGGCCTCCCTGTGGGCGCATCGTCACCCCGGCCGTCTGCAGGCGCTGGTGCTGAACAGCCCGTGGCTGGAGATGCAGGGGTCCACGTGGGTGCGGCACCTGGCCAAGACCATCGTGGACCCGGTGGCCAGCCGCCAGCCCTACGCGATGCTCAAGCTGCCCAAGGTGGACTTCTACTGGCGCACCCTCTCCGCGGAGGCGGACGGCGAATGGGACCTGCACCCGCGATGGCGGCCGCCCACGTCCTTCGAGGTGCCGGCCGCGTGGCTCAACGCCGTGCTCGCCGGCCATGCACAGGTCAAGGCCGGCCTGGACATCCAGGAACCCGTGCTGACGCTGGTGTCACAGAAGGGCTACCGAGGGGCGAAGTACGCGGACGCCATGCGGACCGCGGACATCATCCTGGAGCCGACCGCCATGGCGGCACGGGCACTGAACCTCGGCCGACGCGTCACGGTGCACCGCTACCCGGACGCCCTGCATGACGTCTTCGCCTCACCGGAGGTCATCCGCAACGAGGCCTTTGCCGATGTCCTGCGCTGGCTGGAGGCCTACGGCCGCTGAATTCTCAGCCGGCGGAGCGGTCCACAGCTCCTCCGTAGCGGCGGTCCCGGCGGGCGTAGAGCTCCACGGCCTCGTAGAGGGCGCGGCGGTCCACGTCCGGCCAGAGGATGTCCATGAACAGCAGCTCCGCGTAGGCGGACTCCCACAGCAGGTAGTTGGAGAGGCGCTGCTCGCCGGAGGTGCGCAGGAACAGGTCCACGTCCGGGGTCGGCTCGATGCCGCGAAGGCCGGCACGGATGTCCTTGTCCAGGTAGCGGGTGAGGGTGTCCTCCCGGATGCCCTCGGGCTTCAGCTCCCCGGCCGCCACCTGCTCGGCGATCGCCTTCACCGCGTCCGTGAGGGCAGCGCGCCCGCCGTAGTTCACGCACATGTGCAGGGTGGTGCCCGTGTTGTGCCTGGTGAGCTCCTCGGCAGCACGGAGCTCCTTGATCACGGACTTCCACAGGCGCGGTGCCCGGCCGTTCCAGCGGATGCGCACGTTCCAGGAGTGCAGGGTGTCGCGCTGCCGGCGGAGCACGTCCCGGGAGAAGCCCATGAGGAAGCGGACCTCCTCCGGGGACCGCTTCCAGTTCTCGGTGGAGAACGCGTAGGCGGAGACGTGCCCGATGCCCATCTCCACGGCACCGGCCACAACGTCCAGCAGCGCGGCCTCGCCGGCGCGGTGGCCCTCCGTGCGCGGCAGGCCGCGCTCGTTGGCCCAGCGGCCGTTGCCGTCCATCACGATCGCGACATGCTCGGGCACGAACCGGCGGTCCATGGCAGGCGGCTGCACACCCGTGGGGTGCGCCGGCGGGGTCACGATGGTCCGCTGCCCCGTGGCGGCGGGGTTCGAGTCGGTGCGGTCGCGGCGGGCGGGGCTCATCGGTGCGGGTCCTTCATCGAGGCGGTGCGGGTGGTGCTGCCTGCGCCATCTGCTCGAGCACGGTGAGGGACACCAGCCGACGCTCGACGTGGAACTGCAGGTACGCGCTCACGATACCGGCGGCCTCCCGCACGGACATGTCCGACGCTGCGTCCGCCACGGCCCAGTCCCCCACCTGCAGGGCGGCCAGCAGGGCGATGGTCTCCGGAGCGGGCCGGGACGAGCCGGACGGCCGGCAATCCTCGCAGACCACCCCGCCTACGGCGATGTGCAGGGAGAGGTGCGGGCCCTGCGCCCCGCAGCGGGCGCAGACCGTGAAGGACGGCGCCCAGCCGGCGGCGCTCAAGGTGCGCAGCAAGAAGCTGGAGAGGATCAGAGAAGGCGAGTGCCGTCGTCGGGCGAGGGCCGCCAGGGCCCCATGGAAGAGGCGGAACTGGGCGCGGGCGCCGGACTCGTCCACGGAGCTGATCCGCTCGACGGTCTCGGCCATGGCGGCGGCCAGGGAGAACAGCTCGTAGTCCGTGGCCAGCCAGGTCGCGTACGGGGTGATCAGCTGGGCCTGGGACAGGGTGTGCAGGTCCTTGCGACCGCGGGCGATCTGCAGGGTGGAGTGCATGAAGGGCTCCACCACGGAGCCGAACCGGGAACTCGGCCGGCGCACGCCCTTGGCCACGGCCCGGACGATCCCGTGCTCCGGGGTGAGGATCTCTAAGATGCGGTCGGCCTCGCCGAGCTTGTGGGTGCGCAGGACGATCCCCTCGGTGCGGAAGGAGTTGGCGGTGTAGCCGCCTCCCCCGCCGCGACCGGAGCGTGCGCTGCCGCGCCGGGACGCGGCTCCGCCCGTCGCCCCCGGTGGGGGGCGGCGGCGGAACCTCCTGCGGACACGGTGTGCTCAGTCCTGGTCGCGCAGGGCGCGGTTGACGGCGGAGACCACGGCCTTCAGGGAGGCCTGGGTGGTGTTGTGGTCCAGGCCGACGCCCCAGAGGACGCGGTCGCCGATGGCGGCCTCCACGTAGGCGGCGGCCATCGCGGAGCCGCCCTCGGACAGGGCGTGCTCGGTGTAGTCCAGGACGCGGACGTCCAGGCCGTCCTCGGCGAGCATGGTGAGGAACGCGGCGATCGGGCCGTTGCCGGTGGCCGTGCGGGTGGTCCACTCGCCGTCCCGCTCGACCTCCACGGTCATGCGGAACTCGCCGTCGGCCGGGGACTCGGTCTGCACGGTGCCGAGGTGGTAGGTGCCCCAGCGTCCGGCCTCGTCCTCGGCGGGCAGGTACTCGTCCTGGAAGACGCCCCAGAGGTCGTTGCCGGAGACCTCGCCGCCCTGGGCGTCGGCGAGGGACTGGATGACGTGGGAGAACTCGATCTGCGCGCGGCGCGGCAGGTCCAGGTTGTGCTCGGTCTTGAGCAGGTAGGCCACACCGCCCTTGCCGGACTGCGAGTTCACGCGGATCACGGCCTCGTAGGAGCGGCCGATGTCCTTCGGGTCGATCGGCAGGTACGGGACCTGCCAGAGCAGGTCGTCGATGCCCTTGCCGGCGGCCTTCGCGTCCTCCTCCATGGCCTCGAAGCCCTTCTTGATGGCGTCCTGGTGGGAGCCGGAGAAGGCGGTGAACACGAGGTCGCCGCCCCAGGGGGTGCGCTCGGGCACGGGCAACTGGTTGCAGTACTCCACGGTCCGCTTGATGTGGTCCATGTCCGAGAAGTCGATCTGCGGATCGATGCCCTGGCTGAACAGGTTCATGCCGAGCGCGATCAGGTCCACGTTGCCGGTCCGCTCGCCATTGCCGAACAGGCATCCCTCGATCCGGTCCGCGCCGGCGAGGTAGCCGAGCTCGGCGGCGGCGATGCCGGTGCCGCGGTCGTTGTGCGGGTGCAGGGAGAGGATGGCGTTCTCGCGGCACTCGAGGTTGCGGTGCATCCACTCGATGGAGTCCGCGTACACGTTGGGGGTGGCCATCTCCACGGTGGCCGGCAGGTTGAGGATCATCTTACGGTCCGTGGACGCCTCCAGCACCGTGGCCACCTCGTCCGAGATCCGGCGGGCGAACTCGAGCTCGGTGCCCGTGTAGGACTCCGGCGAGTACTCATAGGTGATCTGCGTGCCCTTGAGCTGCTCCTCGAACTTCTTCACCAGCGCGCGCCTGGGTGGCGATGTCCACGATGCCGTCCTCGTCCTGGCGGAACACCACGCGGCGCTGCAGCACGGAGGTGGCGTTGTACAGGTGCACGATCGCCTGCTTGGCACCCTCGAGGGACTCGAAGGTGCGCTCGATCAGGTGCTCGCGGGCCTGGGTGAGGACCTGGATGGTGACGTCGTCCGGGATGTGGTCGCCCTCGATCAGCTGGCGGACGAAGTCGAAGTCGGTCTGCGAGGCGGACGGGAAGCCGACCTCGATCTCCTTGTAGCCCATGGACACGAGGAGCTGGAACATGCGGAGCTTGCGCTCGGGTCCCATCGGGTCGATGAGGGCCTGGTTGCCGTCACGAAGGTCCACGGCACACCACCGGGGCGCCTCGCTGATGACCTTGTCCGGCCATGTGCGGTCCGGAAGGTCGACGGTGAACTGATCCAGGTACGGGGCGTACTTGCCGAACTTCATGCCGGACGGCTTCTGGACGTTGCGCATGGCGCCTCACCTCTCGACTCGATGTCTGATGGCGTGTGGGACCGCCGCCGGCCGGTATGCCGGAGACGGGGCGGGAACATCGGTGATGGTGGGCCGACCTTCCTCCTGCTCACCATTCCACACCCATCGGCTGTGCGGGGCGCCTGTGGGACACGTCCCGATCTCACCTGTTGGACGGGGATGTCCGGTGGAGGAGAGAAACGTCGGACAGGAACGACGACGGCCGCCCCCTCCTCGGGGAGGGGCGGCCGTTGTCTTGCTGACCAATCAGATCTTGACCCCGTCGACCGTGATCTCAATCCTGGAGCCCAGCGTGCGCATCACCAGCGTGTGGCTGACACCATCCGGCGTCTTGTAGACGGCAGTGGTGATTGTCTCCGCCAGCGTGCTGTAGCTGCCACACACCGGCCGGTTCGCCTCGTACCTGCCGAACTCAGCGGAATAGCCGGTCGAGAAAGTAATACAGCCGTTGGTGGTCGTCGAGGTGATCTTGCTCGGCGCCGCGGTCATCGTGTACTTCTAGGCGGTCTTACGTGCCCCGTCGAGGTACGTGTAAGTGATGTTGCTACCGGTGAGCCCATACGTCGCACCGTTGCTCGGGAGCCAGGCGGGGTCGATGGACGACAGGGGGAAGAGACCGATCTTCTGAGAAGCTCCGGCCGAATTCCGTCGAGTCTACGGGGTGGTGGTGTAACAGGCCCTGAAGCGCCCTGGGTTTCGTTCCGAGGTCAGGACGCAACGGGCGCTGAGTCCTGATCGTGAGTGTAGGCCACCTCGACCTCCGCGGGAGTGCGGTAGCCGAGCCCCTCGTGCAGGCGGGC
>NZ_JBNFOB010000125.1:0-6641 GCF_057364565.1 Micrococcus sp. LASM2_SD2
GGGGCCGGCGTCGGGCACCGCGACGCACAGCACGGCGCCGGCCGCCTCATATCGGACGTCGTGCACGCGGTGCCCGGCGGAGTCCAGCTCGTGCTGCCACCGGCCGGCCTCGGCGTGCGGGGCCGTCACCTCGAACAGCGCCATCCGGGACCGGGTCACCAGCGGCACCGCGTCCAGGGCGGCGCTGACGGCGTCCGAGTAGGCGCGGACCAGGCCGCCGGCGCCGAGCTTGATCCCGCCGAAGTAGCGGACCACCACGCCGCAGACGTCCGTGAGGTCGCGGGCGCCTGAGGGGCCGGTCTGCCGCTGCGTGAGGGCCTCCAGCATGGGTGTGCCTGCCGTCCCGGCCGGCTCGCCGTCGTCGTTGGAGCGCGCCTGGCGGCGGTCCGGGCCCAGCACAAAGGCGCTGCAGACGTGGCGGGCGTCGTGGAAGCGGCGGCGCAGCGACGCGATCATCTCCCGCGCCTGCTCCTCGGTGTCCACCCGGGCCACGAAGCCGAGGAAGCGGGAGCGCCTCACCTCCAGCTCCACGTGGACCCAGCCGTCCTCGGAACGGGTCCGTGCGGCGGGGACGGTGCAGCGGACGGCGGAGGTCTCGGGCATGGGGACATCCTAGGCGATGGGCATTTCTGTGCCTGGGCTGTGGAGTCGGCATCGTTGCGGCGACGGTGCGTCTCCGATCACATCCTGGGGGTAGAGTTCGTGATCGTGCCCACAGCGCACCGCACCCGGACGCAGGCCCTTTGGACCGGTCGCACCGGGTTCCGCCGACTCGTATCCTCCACATGAACTCACTCCTGTCGCGTCTCCACGACCGCCTCGGGCTGCGCACCTCGCCCGGGGTCTTCTTCTCGGCCGCCGCGGCCATCATCGTGTTCACCGTGGGCATGGGGTTCTTCCCCGGCCCCGTCCAGACCTTCTTCGGCGCGATCGCCCACTGGCTGCGCTATGACATCGGCTGGTTCTACACCGCCTCGGCCACCCTGCTCGTGGTCTTCGCCTTCGGCCTGGCGATCAGTCGCTACGGCCGCGTGAAGCTCGGCGACGACGACGCCACCCCGGAGTACTCGGGCCTGGCGTGGTTCGGCATGCTCTTCGCCGCCGGCGTGGGTGCCGTCCTCATGTTCTGGGGCATCGCAGAGCCGATGAACCACTACGCCAACCCGCCGCTGGAGGGCACCGAGCCCTTCACGGACCAGGCCGCCCTGCAAGCGATCAACTTCGCCAACTTCCACTTCGGCGTCCACATGTGGGCCATCCTCGTGGTGCCGGGCCTGTCCTTCGGCTACTTCACGTACAAGCGCAAGCTGCCGCCGCGTGTGTCCTCCGCGTTCCAGCCGGTCCTCGGCGACCGCATCCACGGCCCGATCGGCAAGGCCATCGACGTCGTCGCGATCGTCTCCACCGTGTTCGGCCTGGGCGTGTCCACCGGACTGGGCGCCCTGCAGATCAACGCGGGCATGAACTACGTGTTCGGCACCCCGGTCGCCGGCTGGGTCCAGGCCCTGATCCTGGCCGTCATCACCGCCGCAGCCCTCACCTCCGTGCTGGCCGGCCTGGACAGGGGCGTGAAGCGCCTGTCCTACCTCAACATCGTCATGGCGATCGCCCTGATGCTGTTCTGCCTCATGTTCGCCGCGTCCTCCATGGACGTGGTGCGCGGCATCATCGAGTCGGCCGGACGCTACGTCGGCGCCCTCCCGTTGATGACCACGTTCAACGACACCATGGGCGGCGGCCAGTGGTCCGGCGACTGGACCGTCTTCTACTGGGCGTGGACGGTCACCTGGGCGCCGTTCACCGGCATGTTCGTCGCCAAGATCTCGAAGGGCCGCACGGTCCGCGAGTTCGTGGCCGCCACCATCGGCCTGCCGACCGCGTTCGTGGTCGTCTGGATGGGCGTCTACGGCTTCTCCGCCGTGTCCATGGACCGTGCCTCCGCCGGCGGTCCGGGTCAGGGCGGCGCCCTGACCAAGACCATCGTGGAGGAGGGCAACGTCCAGGCCGCCCTGTTCCAGTACCTGCAGGAGATGCCGCTCTACCTTCCGGTGGCGGCCCTCGCCCTGGCGGTCATCGTCATCTTCTTCGTCACCTCGATCGATTCCGGGGCCCTCGTGATGGACGCCATGGCCAACGGCCAGGAGGACGTCGTCTCCCGTCGCCAGCGCATCTTCTGGGGCCTGTCCGTGGGCGCCGTCTGCACGGCGATCGTGACCACCGCGGGGGACAACGGCCTCAACGCGCTGCAGGAGGTCATCATCGTGATCGGCTTCCCGGTCATGATCCTGACGGTCCTGCAGGCCGCCCTGCTCGTCCGGGCGCTGCGCGAGGACGCCGGCTCCCTGAAGCCGATGCGCACCCGTCAGTGGAAGCCCGTCCTGCCGGCCGAGGAGTACCACCGCCGCGCCCAGGAGGAGGGTGTGGACATCAACGACTACACCATCCGCCCGGAGTACGAGGTGGGCACCGAGCCGGAGTACGACACCCACACTCCGAACACCTGGCACCGGCAGAAGACCATCGCGCAGCGTGCGGCCGTCACCATCGGCCTGTCCGGCGCGGTGGCCTCGGGCAAGTCGCTGGTCGCCTCGGAGTTCGCCCGCCACGGCGCTGTGGTCGTGGACTACGACGACCTCATGCACGAGCTGCTGGTCGCCGGCCACCCCGCCGTGGACGAGCTGCGCGAGGTGTTCGGCCCGGAGATGGTCCGCCTGGACGGCTCCGTGGACTGGGCGGCGATCGACGCCCTCACCGCCGACTCCACCTCCGCACGCACCCGCCTCTACGAGGTCGTCGGCCCGCACGTGCGTGCCGAGGCCGACCGACGCGCCGCCGCCATCGGCGAGGACGCGGTGCTCGTCGTGGACCTCGCCCTGCTGGACGAGTCCTCCTCCGCCCGCGACTTCGACCAGGTGATCGTCGTCGAGGCCGCCATGGAGGCCCGTGTGCAGCGCCTGATGGCCGAGCGCGGGCTGACCCGTGAGCAGGCATGGGCGCAGATCGACGCGGACGCCCAGGACACGGACCGCAACGACGCCCTCGGCTGGACCACGCTGGAGAACTCCGGCGGCCGCGAGGAGCTCTCGGCGGCCGTGGACACGTACTGGGCCGAGCACGTCGTGCCCGCCCTCGCGGACCGGAAGGGCGCCGTGACCGACGCCTGATCCGCCGCCGTGCGGGAGGCCCGCACACCGGTGCCGCCCCGCGCGGAACGAAACGCCGCCGGCCGGTGTCGTCCTCGGACGGCACGGCCGGTAGCGTGCTGTGGGCCGGAGCACATCGGAGCGCCCTCGCCGAGGGCTGCGTCCCCCCCTCCCCCCCAGGACCACGACGACGGCCCGTCGCCTCCGCCCGAGACCCACCGAGGAGACCCGCAGTGACCGAGAACGCCGCCCGCCCCGCCACCCGCCCCCGCCTGCACGTGGGCCTGACCGGGGGCATCGCCGCCGGCAAGTCGACGGTGGCCCAGGTCTTCGCCGAGCGCGGCGCCATCCTGGTGGACGCGGACCAGATCGCCCGTGACGTCCTCGCCGAGGGCACCGAGGGCCTCGCCGCCGTCCAGGACGAGTTCGGGGACCGGGTCATCACGTCCGAGGGCGAGCTGGACCGGGCCGCCATGGCCGAGATCGTCTTCACCGACCCGGCCGCCCGTGACCGCCTCAACCGCATCGTCCACCCCCGCATCCGGGCCTTCGGCCGGCGTCTGGTGGCCGAGGCCGGCCCGGACGCCGTGGTCGTGCAGGACGTCCCCCTGCTCGTGGAGTCCGGGCAGGCCGGCGCCTACGACCTCGTGGTCGTCGTGGAGGCCCCGATGCAGGAGCGGATCCGCCGCATGGTGGAGGACCGCGGCATGACCGTGGAGGACGCTCAGAACCGCATCGCCGCCCAGGCCAGCGACGAGGAGCGACGGAAGGCCGCCCACGTGCTGCTGGTCAACGACGCGGACCTGGACGCCCTCAAGCGTGCCGCGAACAAGGTCTGGGACCGCTTCATCGCCCCGGACGGCGACGGGTTCGACCCCGAGTCCACACAGGGCCGGGACGAGCCGGACGCGGACCACCGCGAGACACGCGACCAGGGCGAGTGACGTCGTCGGGACGGCGGACGGGGCCCGTACGCCGTCCGCTGACGCGCGTAGGCTGGCAGGCATGAGCCTGGCCCAGCAGATCAACCGCGTCGTCGCACCCTTCGAGGTCGTCAGCCCCTACCAGCCCTCCGGCGACCAGCCGACGGCGATCGCCGAGCTGACCGAGCGCATCGAGGCCGGTGAGAAGGACGTCGTCCTGATGGGCGCGACCGGCACCGGCAAGTCCGCCACCACGGCGTGGCTGATCGAGTCGCTGCAGCGGCCCACGCTCGTGATGGTCCAGAATAAGACGCTCGCCGCGCAGCTGGCGAACGAGTTCCGCGAGCTGCTGCCGAACAACGCGGTCGAGTACTTCGTCTCCTACTACGACTACTACCAGCCGGAGGCGTACGTCCCGCAGACGGACACCTTCATCGAGAAGGACTCCTCCATCAACGAGGAGGTCGAGCGCCTGCGCCACTCGGCCACCAACGCGCTGCTCACCCGCCGCGACGTGGTGGTGGTGGCCACGGTCTCCTGCATCTACGGCCTCGGCACGCCCGAGGAGTACATCGAGCAGATGGTCACGCTCCGGCGGGGCCAGGAGATGGACCGGGACGCGCTGCTGCGCCGCTTCGTGAGCATGCAGTACGTCCGCAACGACACGGACTTCCACCGCGGCACCTTCCGCGTCCGCGGCGACGTGGTGGAGATCATCCCGATGTACGAGGAGCTCGCGGTGCGCATCGAGTTCTTCGGCGACGAGGTCGAGTCCATCCAGACCCTCCACCCGCTCACCGGCCAGGTGGTGCGCGAGGAGAACGAGATGTACATCTTCCCGGCCTCCCACTACGTGGCTGGCGACGAGCGCATGGGCAGGGCGATCACCTCGATCGAGGACGAGCTGCGCGAACGGCTGCAGGAGCTCGAGGGGCAGGACAGGCTGCTCGAGGCGCAGCGACTGCGCATGCGCACCACCTACGACCTCGAGATGATGCAGCAGATGGGCTACTGCAACGGCATCGAGAACTACTCGCGGCACATCGACGGCCGGCCCGCCGGCTCCGCCCCGCACTGCCTCCTGGACTACTTCCCGGACGACTTCCTGCTGGTGGTGGACGAGTCCCACGTGACCATCCCGCAGATCGGCGCGATGTACGAGGGGGACATGTCCCGCAAGCGCACCCTCGTGGAGCACGGCTTCCGGCTGCCCTCCGCCATGGACAACCGCCCGCTGAAGTGGGACGAGTTCCTCGAGCGCATCGGCCAGACCGTCTACCTCTCCGCGACGCCCGGCAACTACGAGCTCTCGCAGGCCGACGGCTACGTGGAGCAGATCATCCGTCCCACCGGGCTCGTCGACCCCAAGGTCGTGGTCAAGCCTGTGCAGGGACAGATCGACGACCTGCTGGAGCAGATCCGGATCCGCATCGAGAAGGACGAGCGCGTCCTGGTCACCACGCTCACCAAGCGCATGGCCGAGGACCTCACCGAGTACCTGCTCGAACACGGCGTGAAGGTGGAGTACCTGCACTCCGACGTGGACACCCTGCGCCGCGTCGAGCTGCTCCGCGAGCTGCGCAAGGGCACCTTCGACGTGCTCGTGGGCATCAACCTGCTCCGCGAGGGCCTGGACCTGCCCGAGGTCTCGCTCGTGTCCATCCTGGACGCGGACAAGGAGGGCTTCCTGCGCTCCACTACCTCGCTCATCCAGACCATCGGCCGCGCCGCCCGCAACGTCTCCGGCGAGGTCCACATGTACGCGGACAACGTCACGGACTCCATGCGCCGGGCGATCGACGAGACCGAGCGCCGCCGCGCCGTCCAGATGAAGTACAACGAGGAGCACGGGATCGACCCGCAGCCGCTGCGCAAGCGGATCGCGGACATCACGGACCAGCTGGCCCGCGAGGACGCGGACACCGCGGACTTCCTCTCCGGCATGGGCGGGGTGAAGTCCGGCTTCGACTTCGGCATGGGCCGGCGCGGCATCACCTCCGCCCGCGCCGAGGCCGCCGAGGCGGGCCAGGACGAGGACGGGCCGACGCCGGCCGTGGACGCTGCGACGATGCCTGCGAAGGACCTCGAGGACCTCATCACCCAGATGTCCCAGCAGATGCACCGGGCCGCCGCCGAGCTGCAGTTCGAGCTCGCCGCCCGGCTGCGCGACGAGGTCGCCGAGCTGAAGAAGGAGCTGCGTCAGATGAAGCGGGAGGGCTGAGCATGGGCCGGGACGTCGGGACCGTCCGAGCCCGCCACCAGCGGAGGGTCGTCACCACGCTCTCGCTGAGCCAGGTGTTCTCCGGCATCGGCAACGGGGCCGCCCTCGCCGTGGGCTCGCTCATGGCCGCCGAGCTCTCCGGCAGCGACGCGCTGGCGGGCACCACCACCATGGCCATCTCCCTGGCCGGCGCCCTGAGCGCCCTGCCCCTGGCCCGGCTGGCCCTGTCCCGAGGACGCCGCACCACGCTGACCGCGGCCTACGCCCTGGCGGCCCTCGGTGCCCTCGGCATGGTGCTGGCCCCCGTGGTGGAGGAGGCCCTGCCGGGGGCCGGGTTCCCGCTGCTGGTGCTAG
>NZ_JBNFOB010000126.1:0-6622 GCF_057364565.1 Micrococcus sp. LASM2_SD2
TCGGCCGCCGAGACCCGCGCCCAGCGGGCGGCCATCGGCGGCTCGGCCCGCCCGGAGCGGCTCTGGATGCTGGTGACGGCGGAGTCCCAGGGCGCTCTGATCGCCGAGGAGATGCATGCGGCGGGCCTCCCCTGGGACCCGGACGTCCACGACGCCCTGCTCACCGACGCGCTCGGCCCGCGCCCGGCCGAGGGAGAGCGTCCGGCACGCCTGCAGGAGCTCGCCGAGCAGGTGGCCCGGGACCTGGGGTCCCCGGGGCTGAACCCGGACTCGCCACCCGCGCTGCTGCGGGCCCTGCAGACGGCCGGCGTCACCGTGGACTCCACCCGGCAGTGGGACCTCAAGCACTGGATCGACTCCGGCGGGGCGCTCAGGCAGGACCGGGCGAGGATGCTCGCCGCGCTGCTGGACTACAAGGCGCGTTCGCGGCTGCACACGGCGAACGGCTGGCACTGGCTGGACACCTGGGTGCGGGACGGACGGTTCCGACCCCGCTACCTGGTGGGCGGCGTGGTGACCGGCCGCTGGGCCGCCCACGGCGGCGGTGCCATGCAGGTGCCGGCCGTGGTGCGGGATGCAGTGCGGGCCGACCCCGGCCACGTGCTGACGGTGGCGGACGCCTCCCAGGTGGAACCCCGGATCCTGGCGGCGATGTCCGGGGACGCGGCGCTGGCCCGGGCCGGCACCACCCCGGACCTGTACCGCGAGGTCGCGGAGCAGGGCCGCTCGCGGGGCACCGCCCTGGACGACCGTTCCCGTGCGAAGGTCGCGTTGCTGGGCGCCATGTACGGTTCCACCACCGGGGACTCCGCCGCCCTGCTCCCCCACCTGCGCCGCCTGTACCCGCAGGCGATCGGCCTGCTCGAACGGGCCGCTGCGGTCGGCGAGTCCGGGGGCCAGGTGTGCACCTGGCTCGGCCGCTGGTCTCCGCCGCCGGAGCAGGACTGGCGGGACACCGTGGCAGACCGGCAGACCCAGGCCGCCGAGTCCCGCGCTCGGAGCATGCGGCGCACCGCGGGACGCTTCACCCGCAACTTCGTGGTGCAGGGCACCGCCGCGGAGTGGGCGCTGTGCTGGATGGGCGAGATCCGACGGCGACTGCACCAGAAGGCCCCGGGGACCGACCTGGTGTTCTTCGTCCACGACGAGGTGGTGCTGCACGGCCCTGCGGAGGAGGCCGCCGCCGTCGGGGAGGCGGTGGCGGAGGCGGCCGAGGCCGCCGGCCGTCTCCTCTTCCCCGGCGCTCCGGTGACCTTCCCGCTCACCGTGGCCGCGGTGCGGTCCTACGCCGAGGCGAAGTAGCCGGCCCCGGACTCCGCTGCGCGAGACCCGGCGGTCGGCCTGCGTCCGAGCGGACGGGTGCGGGGACGCCGACGGCCCGGGACCAGAAGGTCCCGGGCGTCGTCCTCACGGTCCGCATCCGCCTCAGGGGCGGTCGCGGAGCGTCTGTGCGTCAGCCGATCAGAAGTCGGAGCCCCCGGAGCCGGTGGAGCCGGAGGGGCCGGAGCCGGTGGAGCCGGATATGCCGCCGAACACGGCGTTCATGTCCTCCTCGGTGACCTGCACGGCGTCCTTCGGGACCTCGAGGGTGTCGGCCTCGCCGGACATGGTGGACTTCACGGGAAGCTCGGTCTCACGCGCCTTCTCGAAGGTCTCAACCTCCTCCGGCTTGGCGTCCTTCGGCGGGTCGATGACGTCCAGGATGTCCATGACGTCCATCTCCATGGCGGTGACCTTGCCGTCCTCGATCGTGTAGGTGATAGGGAACGGCTTGTCGTTCATCATCTCCAGGGCCTCGTCCATGTCCTCCTGGCCGCCGCCGGCGGACGGGGAGGCGGAAGAGGAGGCGGAGGCGGAGGCGCCGTCCGTGCCGGAGGTCTCGGTCTCCATGAGCTCCGGGTTCTCCTCGAGCATCTCCTTGAGGCGGATGTTCGCCTCATAGGTGGTGTCCCCGGTCTTCTCCACGTCCGCGTACTCGAGGGCGAAGTCGGCGGGCTTCTGGTCGCCGGCCTCGTCCTCCATGCGCTCGACCTCTTCGGCCACGGCCTTGTCGAACTCCGAGCCGAGCTTCTTGTCCAGCGCCAGCCACGAGCCCTCGAGGCCCTTGACCAGCCACTGGTACTCCTCGGGGGCGTCGGCGAACTGGGCCTTGAGCTCGTCCGCGGTGGACTCACCGTCCGGGCCCATGCTGCGCATGATCTCCATGACGTCCGCGCGGAGGAAATACTCGGACTCGCCGACCTCCATCATCTGGACGGCACGACCCTCGCCCATCTCGGCGGTGAAGGACCAGTCCGCACCGCTGAGGTCCTTCATGTCCGCGAGGGCGGTGTCCGTGGTGGAGCGCGCCTCCAGGGTCAGGGCCATGTCCTTGACGAGGTCCATGGCCTCCTCCGCGGACTTACGGTCGGCCTCGGTCATCTCGCCGCCCCCGGCCATGGCGTCCACGATCTCCTGGAGCTGCTCCTCGGAGGCCTCCACGGAGAAGGTGGCCTTCTGCTCCTTCCAGGTCTCCTGGTCCTTGAGGGCCTCGCGGAGGGTCTCCTTGGGGTCCTCGGTCTTCTCCTCGGTCTTCTCCTCGACCTTCTGGCCGCCGTTCTCGCCCTCGGAGCCGCCGGCGCCCTCGCCACCACCGTCGCTGCACGCGGCGGTAAACATCAGCGCGGCCACGCCCAGGGCCGCCCAGGCCTTGGCACCGTGGCGACGCCCGGTCTGCTCCTCGGCAGTGGTCATCTCGAACTTCGTCATCTCTCGGTCCTTCCCCTCAATCGGGCCGTCTCGTGATCGGAACGGGGCCGCACAGGCGGCGGACCCCAGTCTCGACCACCCTAGCGAGGCGACCGCCCCAGGGGTCCAGGGCGACCGGCCCGGCACAGCATATTGTGACCGGGCCGTGACCTGCCGGAGAACCCCGTCTCAGTCGATGGACCCACGGCGCATGGGGGTGTGGAGGATGCCGTCCTCGAGGAAGTCGTCGCCCACCCTCCGGTAGCCGAAGCGGGCGTACCAGCGGCTCAGGTGGGCCTGGGCGTCCAGCACGGACGGCCGGTCGCCGATGAGCCGGAGCGCCGCCTCCAGCAGCGCCGCCGCCAGGCCCCGGCCACGGCGGCCCGGGTGGACCACCACGCGGCCGATCCGGGCGACGTCGCCGTCCTCGAGGATCCGCAGGCACGCGACCGGCGCGCCGTCCTCCTCGACCCACAGCTGCACCGTCTCCGGCTCCAGGTCCCGCCCGTCCAGGTCCAGGTAGGGGCAGTCCTGCTCCACCACGAACACGTCGCTGCGCAGCTGCCAAAGCAGGTAGGCAGTCCGGGGGTCGAGTCCGGCGAAGTCGGAGGCGTGGATGCGCGGTGTCATGCGGTCATCCTGTCCGGTGGCCCGCCCGGGCGTCCACGCGGCGTCCGGGCCTGCTCAGAAGCCGCGCGGCGCCTCGTCCTGGCCCGTGTCCAGGTCCCCGGCCCCCGGCTCCTGGACGCCTGAGCCGACGGCGGCGGCCGACTCGTTCCCGGCGGCCTCGGACTCCGCGAGGTCGGCGAGGTCCTGCCGGTGTGCGGCCTCCTGGGTGCGCGCGTCGGACCGGGACGGCTCGCCGGAGCGCTGGTCGTTCCCCTGGGCAGCCACGTCCTCCGCCGCGCCGGTCTCGGCCTCGTCCTCCGGACCCCGGGTGCGGTCCTGCGGGTCGCCGTGCTGCTCTGTCATGGGGTGCTCCTCTCCGCCGGGCGGCGACTGTCCGCCCGTGCGTGCGGACCAGGCTAGGAGGCAGGGCGTCCCGCGGGCAACGGCGGGCCGCCCGTCCCCGGTGCTCAGGCGAACCGCTGCCGCGCTTCCTCCACCACCGCGCACCAGTCGTCGAAGTCCACTCCCTGCATCGGCACCAGGCGCACGTGCTCGAACGGCGCGGCGCCGAAGACGATCGGCCTGCGGAACAGGCCACGCCGGAAGCCGGGCTGGAAGAGCCGGCGGGCGCCGTCGTCGAGCCCCTCGACCCAGGCGATGCCGGGTCCGGTGAGCGGCAGGACCCAGGCCCGCTCGTGCCCGTCCGAGTAGGCGGCGGGCACCATGCGGCGCTCGACGGGGCCGACGTGGGACCACGGCAGCGGTCCCACGCTGGCGATGCTCAGCCCCGCGGCGTCCAGCCGCCACATGTGCCACGGCGTGTTCAGGGCGCGGCGGCGCAGGAGCAGGGCAACGGCGAGCAGGAGGAGACCGGCGGCGAGCAGCGCGACGCCGGTGATGGCGACGGTCGGCTGGTCCCGGAAGAGGACCAGCAGCATCGCGCCTCCGACCATCGGCACCGGCCACAGCAGCAGGAACACCAGCTGCACGATGTGCGTCCGGGGCGGACGTGCGCCGGCCTCCACCACCGCGCGGGCGCGCAGCTCAGTCTGCAGGTCGTTCAGGTCTCGTCTCTGCATGGTTCCCGCCCTCCCGGTGCGGTGTCGTCGACGAATCGGTGGGGCGGTCAGGCCCGCTTGACCACGGAGGACTTCAGGTACATGGCGCCCTGGCCGGGGACCTTGGCGGAGATGTCGTGCCCGTCCACCGGGTACTCGAGCAGTCGGATGCCCGTGACCTTGGTGCCCGCCTTGACGGTGGATCCACCCTTGACCTTCAGGTCCTTGGCGATCGTGACGTCGTCGCCGTCGTGCAGCTCGTTCCCCACGGCGTCCCGCACGACGACGGCACCCGCCTCCGTCTGGTCCGCCTCCTCCTGCTCGGCGGACCACTCGTGCCCGCACAGGGGGCAGGTCAGCAGTGCACCGGACTCGTAGGCGAAGTCCTCGGAGCAGGAGGGGCAGGGCGGCAGCCGGTCGGCCATGACGAGTCTCCTCGTGGGGACGGCGTGCCGGCGGGGGCACGCGCGGTGGGTCGGCCCCAGCGTATCCGCAGGACGCGTCAGCCGGCGAAGGGGCGGGCCTCGACGGCGCCGCGGACCACCCGGGAGGCGGCCTCCGCCACGGCCTCGGCGGCGTCGTCGTCCGCCTCGATGATCCAGAACCCGCCGAGCTGCTCACGGCCCGGCAGGTAGGGGCCGGATCAACGATTGTAGAACGATGTGCGACATCGCTACTGCGGAGCCCGGGGGGCGCCTACCCTGCCGAGAGGATTTCCCACGCCTCGGTCACCGGTGGGACGGAAACGGCGCCTCGCCCCGTCAGTCGCCGGTGTTGGCCGAGAGTGCACCGGTCATGACGGCGGCGTGCATCGAGCGCACGGCCCGGGCGACACCGTCGACCGCCGGTCCGGCGGTCTCGCGCAGCTCGGCCGCCCTGGCCTTGAGCTCACGGCTGCTCAGGCCGGTGTCCCTCCGGTCGAAGACGGCGGTCGGGATCTCCAGGGCGCTGACGAGTCCGAGCATCGCATGCTGCTGCAGGGTGGGCTCGGCTCCGCGCAGGACCTCCACGAGGCCCTCGCGCAGCTCCGCCTCCATGGAGCCGTCCGCCTCCGGGTAGCGGCGGGGCTTGAGTCCGAGCCAGCCGCCCTCCTGCACCTGCACCACACCGCGCTCGGCGAGGTACTCGCCCACGGTGTGCTCGAGCCGGCGGCCGATCGTGGTCAGGGCGATGGACACCCGCTTGCCGTCGTGCCCGAGGAAGCGGGCCAGGCCCTCGTCCAGCAGGCGGTCCCCGGTGGGCGTGACGTCCTTGACCCGGATGAGGTGTCCCTCGTCCGCGACGTCCACGCGTCCGGCGGCGGCGAGGTCGGCGAGCATCGCCCCCGCCAGGCCGTACCCGGTGTACTGCCCCAGCGCCTCGGGGCGTCCGTCCTCCTGCAGCAGGAGCAGGAAGAGGCCGGTGGTGACGGTGGGATGCGGGCTGCTCATGGGTTCAGCGTAGCGCCGCCGTCGACCGCGCCCGGGCTGGACGCCTAGGCTCGCCGGAACGGTCGCGCAACGGCGGCCCCGCGAGAACGAGAGGACATCCCATGGCGAAGAGCACGCACGTCAGCACCGAGGCCCACAAGATCCCCACCGAGAGCCTGACCCCGGACCAGGTGAACGGCGGCGACGTCCTGGTCGAGGTGATGCGCGCCGCGGGGGTCGAGGTGGCCTTCGGCGTGGTCAGCATCCACAACCTGCCGCTGGTGGAGGCCGTGGACCGGGAGCTGCGGTTTGTCCCGGTCCGGCACGAGGCCGCCGCGGTGAACGCCGCGGACGGCTACGCCCGGGCCACTGGCGGCCTCGGGGTCGCCCTGACCTCCACGGGCACGGGCGCCGGCAACGCCGCCGGCGCGATGCTCGAGGCCATGGCCGCCTCGAGCCGGGTCCTGCACATCACCGGCAACATCAACGCGGACCTGATCGGAGAGGGCAAGGGCGCCTACCATGAGGTCCCCCGTCAGATGCAGATGCTCCAGGCCGTCAGCGCCCATGCCCTCCGGGTGGAGACCGTGGGCCAGGCCCTGCCGGTGCTGACGGAGGCCGTGCACCTGGCCCTGACCGCTCCGCAGGGGCCTGTCAGCGTGGACTGGCCGATCGATCTGCAGTACCTGGCCAAGCCGGACGCCCAGAACAAGGTCGCCGAGCGCACCGAGAGCGTGCGCACCGGGGCCCACCGGGACGTGGAGCGTGCCGCCGCGGTGCTGCGCGAGGCCCGCCGGCCGCTGATCTGGGCCGGCGGCG
>NZ_JBNFOB010000127.1:0-6534 GCF_057364565.1 Micrococcus sp. LASM2_SD2
CCGTCGTCGACGCGGCGGCGGCGGCGCCGGGCGGCACGCGACGCTGGTGCTGGCCCGTGTGGGGGAGGCCAAGGTCGCCCTCGAGGTGACCCCGCTCTGAGCCCCGGCGCCCGCCCTGCCAGGGCTCCATGCGAATGAAACCCTATGTCAGAGCGGGATTCTGAGTTATATGACACACATCTTGGGCGATTAGAAAACATTCATGTACGCTAATCGGGCGAGGTAAGGCATGCCTGAGTCGACGGCCTCGCTTCCGTCCATCCACAGACCGCCGGACCGTGAATCCGGCCCGTAATGCAAGGGGAACGCTCCCATGGCCTTCTTCCGCCAGCGCACCACCGGTGCCCTCGCCCTCTCCGCCGCCGCCCTCCTGGCCCTGTCCGGCTGTGCCGGCGGCGACCCGGGCTCAGCCGAGGGCTCCGGCTCCGGTGCCGCCGCCCAGGGCGAGCAGGGCACCGCCGCGGCCACCGTCACGGACATGGCCGGAGACGAGGTCGCCATCCCGGAGGACCCGCAGAGCATCATCGCCACGGACAACCGGTCCTTCCGCACCCTCGACTCCTGGGGCGTCGACCTGGCGGCCGCCCCGCGGGCGCTGATGTACGGCGAGGAGGTCTCCTATGAGACGGACGACGCCGTCCATGACCTGGGCACCCACCGCGAGCCGGACCTGGAGGGCTTCGTCACCGCCGAGCCGGACTTGATCGTCAACGGCCAGCGGTTTGCCGACCTCAAGGGGGACATCGCCGAGCTGGCGCCCGAGGCGGCCCTCGTGGACACGAACATCGACACGGAGGCCGAGGGCTTCCGCTTGGACGAGGAGCTGAAAAGGCACACCACCCTGCTCGGTGAGGTCTTCGGCCACCAGGACGACGCCAAGAGGCTGATCGAGGACTTCGACGCCTCCATCGAGCGTGCCAAGGGGGCCTATGACGAGGACCAGACTGTCATGGGGCTGATCGCCTCCGGCGGCAACCTCGCCTACGCGGCGCCGTCCACCGGCCGTGCCATCGGCCCGGTGTTCGACATGCTGGACCTGACCCCGTCGCTGAAGCAGGACGGTTCCGCCAACCACATGGGGGACGACATCTCCGTCGAGGCCATCGCGCAGTCCGATCCGGACTGGATCATCGTGATGGACCGGGACGCCGCCATCGCGGCCTCGGAGGAGGCGGACTACTCCACCGCCGAGGAGCTCATCAAGAAGTCCCCGGCCCTGAAGGACGTCACCGCGGTGAAGAAGGACCAGATCGTCTACCTGCCGAACAACTTCTACATCACCGAGGACATCCAGAACTACACGACCCTCATGAACGACCTCGCGGACGCCTTCGAGAGCAAGGCATGATCCCGGCGAACACGAGCGCGACGGCGCTGGGTCCGGACACGGACCTGGCGCCTCGCCGCGCCCCGGGGGCGGACCACCGGGCCGGGGCGCGGTCGGGCCGTGGACCCACGGGCCCGTGCCGGGGACGGGGAGGATCGCTTCTGCTGGGTCCCCCCGGTGCCCGCGCGGCAGCCGAGGTCCCGCTGGCAGCGCACCTGGCCGCTGCTCGTCGGCGTCCTCATCACCCTCGCCGTGGTGGTCACCTCCCTGTTCGTGGGCGTCTACGACGTGGTGAACGCCCCCGGCGGCTGGGAGATGTTCCAGACCACGCGCGTGCCCCGCACCGTCTCCCTGGTGCTCGCGGGCTCCGCCATGGCCATGGCCGGCCTGGTGATGCAGCTGATGACGCAGAACCGCTTCGTGGAGCCCACCACCACCGGCACCACCGAATGGGCCGGCCTCGGGCTGCTGGTCACGCTCATCGTGTTCCCCGGCGCCCCGCTGATGGTCCGCATGGTCGGTGCCATCCTCTTCGCGCTGGTGGGCACGCTCGTGTTCTTCCTGTTCCTGCGGCGGGTGACCCTGAAGTCGTCGCTGATCGTGCCGATCGTGGGCATCATGCTCGGCGCGGTGGTGGGCGCCTTCTCCACCTTCCTCGCCCTGGAGACGAACATGCTCCAGCAGGTCGGCCAGTGGTTCAACGGCTCCTTCACCTCCGTGGTGGGCAGCCGGTACCTGCCCATGTGGATCACGCTCGTGGTGCTCGTGGCCGTCTTCGTGATCGCGGACCGCTTCACCGTGGCCGGCCTGGGCAAGGACATCGCCACCAATGTCGGCCTCAACTACACGGCCGTGGTGTTCACGGGCGTCACCATGGTGGCCCTGGTGACCGGGGTGACCACCGTGGTGATCGGCTCGCTGCCGTTCCTGGGCCTGGTGGTGCCCAACCTCGTGTCCATGTTCCGCGGAGACGACCTGCGCTCGAACCTGCCCTGGGTCTGCATGGTCGGTATCTGGATCGTCGGCGTCTGCGACATCCTGGCCCGCATCGTCATCGCCCCCTTCGAGGTGCCGGTGTCCCTGATCCTCGGCATGGTGGGCGCCGTCGTGTTCGTCCTGCTGCTCGTGAGGAGGCGCCGCGGTGCCTGACGTGCTCAAGACCTCCGTCCCCGGCCCGGACACCGCGGACGCGCCCGCCACCTCGGCGGACCGCCCCCGCCAGTCCGGCCCCTTCACCGACCCACGCCACCGGACCCGCTACATCCTGCTGGTGGCCGCCCTCGTGCTCGCCTCGGTCGGCTCCACCCTCGGCATCCTGCTCTGGGGCAACACGGCGGCACCGGGCTCCCGAGCCTTCGAGCTCATCGTCGGCATGCGTGTGGACGCGCTGATCGTGATCGCCGTGGTCGCGTTCTGCCAGGCCTTCGCCACCGTGTCCTTCCAGACCGCCACCGGCAACCGGATCATCACCCCCTCGATCATGGGCTTCGAGGCGCTGTACACGGTGATCCAGACCGCCACCGTCTTCTTCCTCGGCGCCGCCGGCCTGACGTTCTTCGCCGGGGGCGCACAGTTCTTCCTGCAGGCCGGCGCCATGGTCCTGTTCGCCACGCTGCTGTACACCTGGCTCCTCTCGGGGCGGCTCGGCTCGATCCACATCATGCTGCTGGTCGGCGTGGTGATCGGCGGCGGCCTGGGTGCCCTGTCCTCCTTCATGCAGCGCGTCATGGACCCCAACGAGTTCGACCTCCTCACTGCCCGCCTGTTCGGCAATATCGGCAACGCGGACACGGAGATCCTGGTGTACGTCATCCCCGTGGTCGCGGTAGCCGGGTTGGCGGTCTGGCTCCGTGCCCGCCGCATGAACCTCGTGGCGCTGGGGGCGGACGTGAGCAACAACCTCGGACTGAACCATCGCCGTGAGGTCATGGTCTCCCTGTTCCTGGTGGCCGTCCTGATGTCCATGACCACGTCCCTGATCGGGCCCATGACCTTCCTGGGCTTCCTCGTGGCCACCCTGGCCTACTCGGCCACGGACACCTACGACCACCGACTGGTGCTGCCGGTCGCGTTCCTCATCGGCTACGCGATCCTCTCCACCGCCTATTTCGTGCTCCGGCACGTCTTCTACGCCCAGGGCGCGGTGACCGTGATCATCGAGCTCGTGGGCGGACTCGTCTTCCTGTTCGTCGTCATGCGGAAGGGCCGCCTGTGATCACCTCGAGAACGTCGCCAAGACCTACGGCGCCGAGACGACCATCGGCCCGGTCTCCGTGGAGATCCCCGCCGGGGGCGTGACCGCCCTGGTGGGCCCCAACGGCGCGGGCAAGTCCACCGTGCTCACCATGATGGGCCGGCTGCAGGACGTGGACTCCGGCAGCATCCGGGTCAACGGCGAGGACATCACCAGGACGCCGTCCCGCGAGCTCGCCAAGACACTGGCGATCCTGCGCCAGGAGAACCACTTCATCACCCGGCTCACGGTGCGCCAGCTGGTGGGCTTCGGCCGCTACCCCTACTCCAAGGGGCGCATCACGGTGGAGGACGAGAAGTACATCTCCGAGGCCATCGACTTCCTCAACCTCACCGCCTTCGAGAACCGCTACCTGGACCAGCTCTCCGGCGGCCAGCGCCAGCGCGCCTACGTGGCCATGGTGCTCGCGCAGGACACGGACTACGTGCTCCTGGACGAGCCGCTGAACAACCTGGACATGCAGCACTCGGTGCAGATGATGAAGCAGCTGCGCCGCACCGCGGACGTCCTCGGCCGGACCGTGGTGATCGTCATGCACGACATCAACTTCGCCGCCGCCTATGCGGACCAGATCGTGGCGATGAACGACGGCAGCGTCTCGAAGGTCGGCACGCCGGCGGAGATCATGCGTCCGGACGTGCTGCAGGAGATCTTCCACACGCCCTTCGACGTCGTGGACGGTCCCGCCGGACCCCTCGCCGTCTACTACTGAGCCACGCCCACAGCGGACAGCTGGCACTCGCCTTGACCGAGTGCCAGGAGGGTTCCTAGAGTCAGTGGTGTTGGCACTCGGACACCCCGGGTGCCAGGAATCCGAAGACCTCTGCCGATCCGGCACCCGCGACGACGGTTGGGCAGTAGACGAGTCGAACCAGAAGGAGTGTGCAGCATGTCTGTCTCCATCAAGCCCCTCGAGGACCGCATCGTTGTCCGCCCGCTCGAGGCCGAGCAGACCACCGCGTCCGGCCTCGTGATCCCGGACACCGCCAAGGAGAAGCCGCAGGAGGGCCAGGTCGTGGCCGTGGGCCCGGGCCGCGTCGCCGAGAACGGCAACCGCGTGCCGGTGGACGTCGCCGAGGGCGACGTCGTCCTGTACTCCAAGTACGGCGGCACCGAGGTGAAGGTGAACGGCGAGGAGTACCTGGTGCTCTCCGCCCGCGACGTGCTCGCCGTCGTCACCAAGTGACCTGACACCGCCCGGGGCCCGGCCGCCCTCGCCCACGCGCGACGGCCCGGGCCCGGGCGGTGACCGCACTCCCACCCCGACTCCACAGACCTGACACTGAAAGGAGCGTGACGTCTCCATGGCCAAGCAGCTGGCTTTCAACGACGACGCGCGCCGCGCCCTCCAGGCCGGCATCGACAAGCTCGCGGACACCGTCAAGGTGACCCTCGGACCCAAGGGCCGCAACGTCGTGCTGGACAAGGCCTGGGGCGCGCCCACCATCACCAACGACGGCGTGACCATCGCCCGTGAGGTGGAGCTGGACGACCCCTACGAGAACATGGGCGCCCAGCTCGCCAAGGAGGTCGCCACCAAGACCAACGACATCGCCGGCGACGGCACCACCACCGCCACCGTGCTGGCCCAGGCCCTCGTCAACGAGGGCATGCGCCAGGTGGCCGCCGGTGCCGCCCCGAACGAGGTCAAGAAGGGCATCGAGACCGCCGTGGCCGCCGTCGAGCGCCGCCTGCTCGAGAACGCCCGCCCGGTCGAGGGTAAGGAGGTGGCCCACGTGGCCGCCATCTCCGCCCAGAACGACGAGGTCGGCGAGCTGCTGGCCCGCGCCTTCGACACCGTCGGCACCGACGGCGTCATCACCATCGAGGAGTCCTCCACGACCTCTACCGAGCTGGACGTCACCGAGGGCATGCAGTTCGACAAGGGCTTCCTGTCCCCGTACATGGTCACCGACGCCGAGCGCCAGGAGGCCGTGCTCGAGGATGCCTACGTCCTGATCAACTCGGGCAAGATCTCCAACGTGCAGGAGCTGCTGCCCCTGCTGGAGAAGGTCCTGCAGGCCAACAAGCCGCTGTTCGTGATCGCCGAGGACGTCGAGGGCGAGGCCCTGTCCACCCTCGTGGTGAACAAGATCCGCGGCACCCTGAACGTCGTGGCCGTCAAGGCCCCGGGCTTCGGCGACCGCCGCAAGGCCATGATGCAGGACATCGCGATCCTCACCGGCGCCCAGGTCGTGTCCCCGGACCTCGGCATGAAGCTCGAGCAGGCCGACCTGGACGTGCTCGGCTCCGCCCGCCGCATCACCGTCACCAAGGACTCCACCACCATCGTGGACGGCGGCGGCGCCGCCGACGAGGTGGAGGCCCGCGTGGCCCAGATCAAGGCCGAGGCCGCCGCCACCGACTCCGAGTGGGACAAGGAGAAGCTCCAGGAGCGCCTCGCCAAGCTCGCCGGAGGCATCGGCGTGATCCGCGTGGGCGCCGCCACCGAGGTGGAGCTCAAGGAGCGCAAGCACCGCATCGAGGACGCCGTGTCCTCCACCCGTGCGGCCCTGGAGGAGGGCATCGTCGCCGGCGGCGGCACCGCCCTCATCAACGCCCTCGCCGTGCTGGAGGAGGACGAGGCCGTCAAGGGCCTGGCCGGCGACGCGCTCGTGGGCGTGGACATCGTCCGCAAGGCCCTCAAGCAGCCGCTGCGCTGGATCGCCCAGAATGCCGGCGAGGACGGCTACGTCGTCGTCACCAAGGTCGCCGAGATGGAGCCGAACCAGGGCTTCAACGCCAAGACCGGCGTCTACGGCGACCTGATCGCCGACGGCGTGATCGACCCGGTGAAGGTGACCCGTTCGGCACTGGCCAACGCCGCCTCCATCGCCGCCCTGGTGCTCACCACCGAGACCCTCGTAGCGGACAAGCCGGAGGACGACGAGGACGACCACCAGCACTGACGCCCCCGTGCTCCAGCGTGACGACGACGCCCCCCCGCACCTCA
>NZ_JBNFOB010000128.1:0-6531 GCF_057364565.1 Micrococcus sp. LASM2_SD2
GGTCGAGGGCGAGGGCCCGAGGCCGGCGTGGCCGCCCACTACGGGGCCCCGCTGCGCGAGTAGCGCGCCCTGGACCGCGGCAGGGCCCTCGTGGACCTGTCCCACCGGGCCGTGCTGTCCGTCTCCGGCCCCGACCGCCTCGAGTGGCTGCACACCCTCACCACGCAGCACCTGTCCCAGGCGAAGCCGGGCACCAGCACCGAGGCGCTCTTCCTGGACGCCAACGGCCGCATCGAGCACGGCGTCCACCTGCTCGAGGACGGCTCGGCCTGCTGGTTGGTGTTGGACCGGGCGGACGAGGACGCACTGCTGGACTGGTTGATGCGCATGCGCTTCGCCCACGAGGTGACGCTGCGCCGGCACACCGGCACCGTGGCGGTCGTCGGTGCCACCGCCGCCGTCCCCGGCTGGGAGGACCGCACCGTGTGGATCGACCCGTGGCCCGAGGTCGCCCCGGCGGCTGGGCCTACTCCGGCGCCGGACACCCGGGGGAGGACTGGTCCTGGCGCGAGTACCTCGTGACCGTGGACGACCTCGCGCAGACCGCCGCCGGCCTCGGCGCCGGCGGCTATCTCGTGTGGAAGCGCTCGCGCAAGGACTCGACGAAGGACGCCCGCCGCGGTCAGACCGCTGCCGCGCCCGCCGCACCCAAGGACCCGCTGGACGAGATGCCCCTCGAGGAGCTGCGCACCAAGGCCGGCTCCAGGCTGGTCGCCGCGGACGACGCGATCCGCTCCTCCGAGCAGGAGATGGGCTTTGCCGAGGCCGCCTACGGGGCGGACGCCATCGCCACGTTCCGCGAGGACATCGCCAAGGCGAAGGACCATATGCGGGCCTCCTTCCAGCTGCAGCAGCAGATGGAGGACGATATCCCGGACACCGAGGAGGACCAGCGCCGCTGGCTCAAGGAGATCATCGGCCGCTGCGACGAGGTCGGCACCGCCCTCGGCGCCCACCAGAAGGAGTTCGAGCAGCTCCGGGACCTGGAGAACCGCGTCCCGGACGCCCTCGCCGAGCTCGACACGGCCGTCCCCGCCGCCGAGCAGAAGGTGACCGAGGCCGAGCAGACCCTGGTGCGCCTGCACTCCTCCTACGCCGAGTCCGCGCTCGCCGAGGTCGGCGACAACGCCGAGCAGGCCCGGGAGCGCCTGGACTTCGTGCAGACCGCGGAGGACAAGGCCCGCACCTCGTGGGAGTCCGGAGACCGGCCGACCGCGGCCCTGGCCGTCCGCGCCGCCGAGGAGGCGCTGGACCAGGTCCGCACCCTCACCGAGGCCGTGCGCCGCTCGGAGTCGACGCTGTCCGAGACCATGGAGCATCTGCGTCAGGGCGTGGCCCAGTCCCGTCAGGACGTGGCCGAGGCCCAGGCCGTGGTGGACTCCGGCCGCAACCCGGAGCTGGCGGGCCCCATCGGCGGCCTGCAGGCCGTGCTCCAGGACGTCCGCACCCAGATGGACGCCGGCCGGCCGGACCCGGTCGACCTGATCCACCGGCTCGAGGCCGCGCACCGTCAGCTCAACGCTCCGCTGGCCGGCGTCCGTGACGCCCGCGAGCACGCCATGCAGGCCTCCCGCATGCTGCCGTCCGCCCTCAACCACGCCCAGGGACAGATCGACGGCACCGCGGACTTCATCTCCGCCCGCCGCGGCGCCGTGGGCCCGGAGGCCCGGTCGAAGCTGTCCGAGGCGGCCCGGACCCTGGACGCCGCCCGCGGCATGCGAAACTCCGATCCGGCAGAGGCCCTCGAGGCCGCCCACCACGCCTCCGACCTCGCCGAGCGCGCCTCGGAGCTCGCACGGCGGGACGTGACCACCTTCGGCATGCAGTACGGCGGCGCTGGCTACGGCCACGGCTTCGGAGGGGCGGACCGGTACCGCCGCGGCGGCTCGTCCTTCGGCTCGGGCCTGGGCGGCGCGATGCTCGGCGGCATCCTGATCAACTCGATCCTGAACTCCGGCTCCGGCGGCTCCGACTGGGGCGGCGGGGGCTTCGGCGGGTTCGGCGGAGGCGGCCTGTCCGGCGGGGACTTCGGCGGCTTCGGCGACATCTCGGGAGGCAGCTTCTGACCCTCCGGGACACCCGTCCTGCGCGGCGCACGCCGCACCACAGATCTCCGGTCCGCCGGACCGGCCCGCCGCCCCGTGAGGGGCCGCGGACCCGGCCCGAGGGGGCCGACACACGATGTACACCGCGTCGGTCGCTCATGACACCGGCACCACAGAAGGGAATCACCATGGTCAAGCAGTCCATCTTCGGCCGCATCTCCACCCTGGCGAAGGCCAACATCAACGCCATGCTGGACAAGGCCGAGGACCCGCAGAAGATGCTGGACCAGATGGTCCGGGACTACACGAACAACATCGCCGAGGCCGAGGCCGCGGTCGCCCAGACTATCGGCAACCTCCGCATGATCGAGGACGACTACCGCGAGGACCAGGACGCCGCGCGCAGCTGGGGCCAGAAGGCGCTGGCGGCCTCCCAGAAGGCCGACCAGTTCCGCTCCTCCGGCGACGACGCGAACGCCACCAAGTTCGACAACCTCGCGAAGGTCGCCATCGAGCGCCAGATGGACGCCGAGCGCCAGGCCAAGGCCGCCGAGCCGACCATCACCTCGCAGCGCGAGATCGTGGAGCGCTTGAAGACCGGCCTGGACCAGATGAAGGTCAAGCGCCAGCAGCTGGTCTCGAAGCGCGACGAGCTGACCGCCCGCGCCAAGTCCGCCCAGGCCCAGTCCGCCGTGGCTGACGCCGTGAAGTCCATCGACCTGCTGGACCCGACCTCCGAGGTCTCCCGCTTCGAGGAGAAGGTCCGCCGCGAGGAGGCCCGCGTGCGCGGCCAGCAGGAGCTCGCCGCCTCTTCCCTGGACTCCCAGTTCGAGTCCCTCGAGGACCTGGGCGAGCAGACCGAGGTCGAGGCCCGCCTCGCCGCCCTCAAGGCCGGCGACTCCCAGCCGTCCGAGCTGACCTCCGGCTCGGGCTCCGAGGACGCCGAGCTCTCCGTGGACTACTCCGCGGAGCAGACCGAGACCGGCGCCCGCACCCAGAACTGAGTCCGTTCCAGCGGAGGGGCCCGACGACGGCGCTCCCCCGCACGGCCCGACGGCCTCCTGGCATCCTGGCCGGGGGGCCGTCGTGCGCCTGCGGCCACCTGCCCGCCCCGCTCGCCTGCTGTGGAGCCCTTCCAGACATGCACAAGGCCCCCAGGACCGAAGTCCTGGGGGCCTGTCTCGTTGCGGGGGCAGGATTTGAACCTGCGACCTCCGGGTTATGAGCCCGGCGAGCTACCGAACTGCTCCACCCCGCGGCGACTTGTTCTACTTTACACACCCGGAGCCGGCACGCCAAATCGAGGGCGCATCAGACGACGAGATCCTCACCACACCCCGGAGACCTGACCACGGACGCGGGACGGCCCCGGCCCCGCCCCGCGGTGACGCGGGAGACGGAGGCCGGGGCCGTCGTCGTGGGGCTCAGCGGGCGTCAGCCCTGCTCGCCGTCCGACTCCTCGGAGGACTCCGGCGCGTCGGACTGCTCCGACGACTCCCCGCCGTCCGAGGAGCCGCCCTGTGCGGCCTCCTCGGCGGCGATGGCCGCCTCGAGGGCCCTGTTCAGGCGATCCTGCTGCTTGCCGTACTCGGCCCAGTCGCCCTCGGCGAGGGCCTCCTCTCCGCGCTCGATGGCGTCCTGCGCGTCCTTGAGCGCCGTCTCCAGGTCCGAGCCGACCGGGGCCGGGGTGTCCCCGCCCTGCTCGCCGTCGCCGGAGCCTCCCTCCTGAGAGCCGTCGCCGGACTCGCCCCCGCCGGTCTCCCCCTCGTCGAACTCCTGCTGCTCCTCCGGCGTCACCGCGCCGGAGTCGCCGTCGAACACCTGGTTGAGGGACTCCTCGAGGGTGTCCGCGAAGCCGACCTTGTCGCCGAAGGACACGAGGACCTTGCGGAGCGTCGGGTACGACGTGGGGCCCGAGGACCGCACGTACACCGGCTGCACGTAGAGGATGCCGCCGGCCACCGGAAGCGTGATCATGTTGCCGTTGATCACGTCCGAGGCGCCCTGACGGAGCAGATTCAGCTCCTGGGACACACTGTCGTTGGAGTCGAAGTTCGCCTGCGCCTGCCCCGGCCCGGGGACCGTGGTCTGCCGCGGCAGCTCCAGCAGGCGGAGGGTGCCGTAGGAGTCCTTCTTCTCGCCGTCCTCCCCGGTGCCGGCGTCCCCGTCCGCGGAGAGGAAGCCGTAGAGCACGTTGCGCTGCTGGGCGCCCTGCGTGATCTGCGGGATGAAGGTCGACGTCAGCGAGAACGCGGCCTCGTCCTGGCCGGGCATCTGCATGGTCATGTAGTACGGCGGCTGCTTGACCTTCTCGTCCTTCTGCGTCGGATCCGCGGGGACGGACCAGGCGTCGTTGTTCTCGTAGAAGTCGTCCGGGTCCGTCACGTGGTAGCGGCCCAGCAGCTCGCGCTGCACCTTGAACATGTCCTCCGGATAGCGGACGTGGTCCATGAGCTCGGCGCTCATCTCCGAGTACGGCTGCATGACGTCCGGGTAGACCTTCTGCCAGGCCTTCAGCAGCGGGTCCTCGGTGTCCCAGGCGTAGAGCTTCACGGAGCCGTCGTAGGCGTCCACCGTGGCCTTCACGGAGTTGCGGATGTAGTTCACCTGGCCCGTGAGGTTGAACTGCTCGTTGCGGTTCAGGGCGTCGGTGGTCGCCTCGCCCAGGGCCTGGGCCGTCGAGTACGGGAAGGCGTCGGAGGTGGTGTAGGCGTCCACGATCCACTGGATGCGGCCGTCCACGATCGCCGGGTAGGCGTTCGAGTCCACCGTCAGGAAGGGCGCGACCTTTTGGACACGGTCCACCGGGTTGCGGTCGTAAAGGATCTGGGAGGCCTCGTTCACGTCCGAGGACAGCACGAGCTCCGTCGAGCCGAACTTGACCGCGTACGCGAGCTGGTTGAACAGGTTGCCCACGGACGGGCCGCCGTCGCCGGAGAAGGTGTAGGCGGTGTCCTCGCCGGAGTCGGCGGTCTGCGGGCGGTCGCGCTCCTTCGCCGGCGCGCCCTCCGGGGCGCCGACCACGGAGTACTGCGGCGAGTTGGTGCCGAAGTAGATCCGCGGCTCATAGTTGTCCTCGTCCGCCAGCACGCCGGTGGTGGGGATGCCGGAGAGCAGGAACTTCGGGCGGCCCTGCGCGGCCACCTCGGAGGCGTCCGCGGCGACCATGCCGTAGCCGTGGGTGTACACGATGTGGCGGTTCACCCAGGACTGGTCCTGGCTGACGTTGACGTCGCGGACGGACACCACGGTGTCCCGGGTCTCGCCCTCCACGTCGTAGCGGTCCACGTGCAGGGTCTCCGGGAAGGTGTAGTACGGGCGGAACTGCTGCAGCTGCCCGAAGGTCTGGGAGAGCAGGTTCGGGTCCATCAGGCGGATGTTCGCCGTGTTCGCCGACTCCCCGGCGAGCGCTCCGGCCTCGGCGTCGGTGGCGCCCTCGTAGTTGGTGGTCTCCACGTGGTCCAGGCCGTACGCCTCACGGGTCATCTCGATGTTGCGCTGGATGTACTCGGCCTCGAGGGAGCGCTCGGACGGCTGCACCTGGTACTGCTGCACCAGGAACGGGTAGCCGGCGCCGACCACGAGCGAGGTGATCACCAGGACCGCCGTGCCCACCAGCGCGATCCGCCAGCGGCCGTTCAGGGCGGTCACCACGAACAGCACCGCCACGATCACGGCGGTCACCGCGAGGATCGCGGAGGTCGGGATCACGGCGTGCACGTCCGTGTAGAGCGCACCGGCCCAGGAGCCGTCCTGGGACTGCAGGGTGCGGTACCGGGCCAGCCAGTAGTTCACGCCCTGCAGGAGCAGGAAGAGCGCCGCGAACACGCCCACGTGGATGCGCGCGGACCTCTCCACGGTGAGTCCGCCCCGCTCCTCCACCCGGATCGCGCCGTAGAGGTAGTGGACGAGCAGGCCGGCGATGCCGGCCACCAGGACCACGGAGGTCAGGAAGCTGACCACCAGGCCCAGGAACGGGAGGGTGGCCAGGTAGAAGCTGATGTCCATGCCGAACTGCGGGTCCTGCCGGCCGTAGGGCTCCTGGTTCAGGAACAGCAGGACGGTCTGCCAGCCGTTCATGGCGGCGGAGCCGGCGAAGAGGCCGACGATCACGGGGACCGCCACGAACACGAGACGACGCATGGGCTCGAGCTGCCGCTGGTACTGGCTCAGCGAGTCCCGCCCGGCGGACGGGGACTTCTCCGGCCGGCCCTTCCAGGCCAGGCGGACGGCCAGCCACACGGCCAGCGCCATGAGGACCGCGGCGATCACGAACAGGGCCACGCGGGTCCAGATCTCGGTCCAGAACACGTCGGCGAAGCCGATCTGGTTGAACCAGAGGATCTCCGTGTAGACGCCGGTGAAGAGCATGAAGAGCCCGACCAGCACGGCCACGGAGATCAGCGTCAGCACGAGGGCGCTCGGGCGCCCGGGGCGGCGCGACCCGCCGTCCTTCTGCGGGCCGGCGCCCTTGCCGGGGCCGCCG
>NZ_JBNFOB010000129.1:0-6472 GCF_057364565.1 Micrococcus sp. LASM2_SD2
CGGCGGAGAGGTCCCCGGCCGCGGGGGCGGGGAACCAGACGTCCAGCACGGAGCCGTCGGCGGCGCGGGTGGCCAGGCCGTGGCCGGAGACGAGGCGGGCGGTGTTCTGCGCGGTGTCGGTCATGGGGCCAGCCTAGCCGCGCCCGACGACGGCGCACGCCCCGTCCGTCTTCCGTCTCACCGTCCGGTCGTCCTGTCCCGGACAGGGGCACCTTCTTAGACTGGCGGCATGGACACCACCGCTGAGACCCCGCATCCCTCCGCCGGCCGACCCGTGGACCTGCCGGACCTCGCCTCCGGGCCGGATGTCGCCGCGCTGACCGCGACGCTGCTGGACGCGTACTCGGTCTCGGACTGGGAGACGGACCTGGCGGACGCCGTGGAGCAGGCGCTGTGCTCGCTGCCGCGGCTGCAGACCACGCGCATCGGCGACTCCGTGGTGGCCCGCACGGACCTCGGACTCACGCATCGGGTGATCCTCGCCGGCCACCTGGACACCGTGCCGCTACCGACCGTGGAGGGCTCGCGCGGCACCGTGCCCTCGGTGTGGGACGGGGAGGTCCTCTACGGGCGGGGCGCCGTGGACATGAAGTCCGGCGTCGCCGTGCAGCTGGCGTTGGCGGGACTGGTCGGCGCGTCCGACGGCGCGGACCCCGCCTACGACGTCACCTGGGTGTTCTACGACCACGAGGAGGTCGACGCCATGCGCTCCGGCCTGGCCCGGGTCGCCCGGGAGGCCCCGGAGCTGCTCGAGGCCGACTTCGCGGTCCTGCTGGAGCCGACCGACGGCGTCGTCGAGGGCGGCTGCAACGGCACCAACCGCTATCGGGTGACCTTCCGCGGCGTCGCCGCCCACTCGGGCCGCGCCTGGCGCGGCCACAACGCCATCCACGACGCCGCACGGCTGCTCACCGCCCTCTCCGCCTACGAGCCCGCCACGGTCACCGTGGAGGGGCTGGACTACCGCGAGGGCCTCAACGCGATCCGCATGGCCGGCGGCGTGGCCGGCAACGTCATCCCGGACACCTGCACCCTGGAGGTCAACTACCGGTTCGCGCCGGACAAGACCCTGGACCAGGCCCACGCCCACGTCCGCGAGGTCTTCGCCGCCGCGGGTGTGGACTGGGACGAGCAGGTCGAGATCACCGATGCCTCGCCCTCGGCCCGACCCGGCCTGGACCGCCCCGCCGCCGCGAGCTTCGTGGCCGCGGTCGGCGGCGAGCCCAAGCCCAAGTACGGCTGGACGGACGTGGCCCGCTTCTCCGAGCTCGGCGTGCCGGCCGTGAACTTCGGGCCGGGCGACGCCCTGCTGGCCCACACGGACGACGAGCACGTGCGCCGAGAGGACGTGCACTCCTGCCTGCACGCCCTGCGCGCATGGCTGTTCACCGGCTGACCGGCGACGGGCGTCAGAGCTTCACGGCCGACGAGCCGGCGCGGGGCCCGGTGCTGCCGGCCGTCTTCGAGGACAGCTTCCTGGACAGCAGCGTGGCGACCCAGGTGAGCAGGAAGTTGATCACGATGAACACCAGGGCGGCCACCACGAGGGTCTGCAGGATGTTGCCCTGGCCGGAGCCGAGCTGACGGGAGTACTGGAGCAGCTCGTAGAAGCCGATCAGGTAGCCCAGCGCCGAGTCCTTGAGGATGACCACGAACTGGCTCAGCAGGGAGGGGAGCATGGCCACGAGGGCCTGGGGGACCTCCACCAGGCGCAGGGACTGGTTCGGCGTCATGCCGACCGCGGCGGCCGCCTCGCGCTGGCCCTTGGGCAGGGACCTCACACCGGAGCGGACCAGCTCGGCGATCACGGCTCCGTTGTAGAGGGTCAGGCCGACGATCACAGCGAAGTACGGCCCGTCCGCCGACGGGATCACCCCGGCCCGTCCGAGCATGGCGAACACCTGATAGAAGAACACCATCATCAGCAGCACCGGCACGGCGCGGAAGAACTCCACCACCAGGCCGCTGAGCATGCGGACGGGCTTGAAGGGCGCCAGCCGCAGGAAGCCGAAGACCAGGCCGAACACCACGGAGGAGACCACGGCGATCGCGGCGGACTGGAGGGTGAACTGCAGACCGGGCAGGTAGTAGTTGGACCAGGCGTTGCCGTCGACCGCGTTGATCCACCGGCTCGGCTCGAGCTGGCCGCGCTCGGACAGCTTGCCGAGCACGATCCACGCGACCACCGCGACGCCGATCAGGGCGACGACGTTGGCGATCAGGACGTTGCGGCGGGCCTTGGGCCCCGGGGCGTCGAACAGGACGGACTGGGTGCTCATCGTGCCACCGCCAGACGGTCGGAGGCCCACGTGGTCAGCAGGCCGATCGGGATCACGATCAGGCAGAAGCCGATCGCGAAGGTCAGGAAGATCGCCACCATGACGTCCGGGCGGAACTCGATCATCGTCTTCATGAGGCCGGAGGCCTCGGCCACGGAGGCCGCGGCGGCGACGGTCGTGTTCTTGGTCAGGGCGATCAGGGTGTTGCCCAGCGGGGTGATCGCGCCGCGCAGGGCCTGGGGGAGGATCACGAGGCGGGCCGCGGGCAGGAAGCCCAGGCCGATCGCCCGTGCGGCCTCCGCCTGACCCTGGGGGACGGTGTTGACGCCGGAGCGGATGGCCTCGCACATGAACGCCGCGTGGTACAGCGAGAGCGAGATGACCGCGAACACGAAGAAGTTCAGGTCGAAGTCGTCCGAGAAGGTGATCTTGAGCTGGCCCCAGACGGCCAGCACGCCGATGAGCATGATGATCGTCAGCGGGGTGTTGCGGACCAGGTGCACGTAGGCGGCGCCGACGGCGCGCAGCGAGGCGACCGGAGAGATCCGGAACAGGGCCAGGACGACGCCGAGCAGGAACGAGCCGATCGCCGCGAAGAACGTCAGCTTGACGTTCATCCAGAATGCGACCGGCACCTGCGCGCCGTACTGCTCGATGAGGGTGGTCAGGGATTCCATGGGCCTTCCCAGGGGAGTCAGGAGGGACGGACCTGAAGGGCCGGCGGGTCCGTGGCGGACGCCGCCGGCCCGTCCGTCAGCGGTGGAGCGGGGTCACCGGGAGGCGGTCAGTCGCAGGACTCGAACTCGGCATCCTCGCCCGAGTTCAGCTCCTTGTCGTACTCGTAGCCGGTGCCCTCGGTGTTGGACTTCAGGGCCTCCTCCCAGGCGCCCTCGTCCTTCATCTTCTGGATCGCGTCGTTGATCTGCTGGCAGGTCTCGGCCTCCTTGTTGATGCCGACCCCGTAGCGCTCGACGGTGAACGGCTCGCCGACCACCTTGAACTTGCCCTTGTTGGCCTCGGTGCCCGCCAGGCCGGCGAGGATGATGTCGTCGGTTGTGACGGCGTCCACCTGGCCCGACTCGAGGTAGGTCACGCACTCGGCGTAGCCGCCCTGCTCCACGAGGTTCACGCCGGAGGCGTACTCGTCCTTGATCTTCTGGGCGGAGGTGGAACCGGTGACGGAGCACAGGTTCTTGCCGTCCAGGGAGTCCGGACCGGTGATCTCGTCGTCGTCCGCGCGGACCAGCAGGTCCTGGCCGGCCACGAAGTACGGGCCGGCGAAGGAGACGCGCTGCTTGCGCTCGTCGGTGATGGAGTAGGTCGCGAAGATCATGTCCACTTCCTTGTTCTCCAGCGCGTTCTCACGGTTGGCGGACGGGGTCTGGACCCACTCGATGTCGCCCGCGTCCACACCCATCTCCTCTGCGACGTACTCGGCGACGTCCACGTCGAAGCCGGTCGGGTCGTTGGAGCCCTCGCGGAAGCCGAGGCCAGGCTGGTCGAACTTGATGCCGATGGTCAGGGACTCCCCGGAGCCCCCGTTGTCCGAGCCGCCGTTCGAGGAGCCGCCCTCGTCGCCGCCCTCGGAGGCGGACGGGGAGCAGGCGGACAGGGACAGGGCTGCCGCGGCGGCGACGGCGGTCAGGGAGAGGAACTTCTTGCGGGCCATGGGGGCCTCCTTGGTCGGTGCGGTGCGGTCGGATGGTCGGTGCGGTGGGGTGGGACGGCCGGGTCGGTGCCGACGCCGGGGGTGCGGGTCAGTGGGTGAGGATCTTGCCCAGGAAGTCGCGGGCACGCTCGTGCTGCGGGTTCGTGAAGAAGGACTCGGGGTCGGTGTCCTCCAGGATGGCGCCGTCGGCCATGAAGACCACGCGGTCCCCGGCCTTGCGGGCGAAGCCCATCTCATGGGTGACCACGACCATGGTCATGCCCTCCTTGGCGAGGCCGACCATGACGTCCAGCACCTCCTGGACCATCTCCGGGTCCAGCGCGGACGTCGGCTCGTCGAAGAGCAGGGCCTTCGGCTCCATGGCCAAGGCCCGGGCGATCGCCACGCGCTGCTGCTGTCCGCCCGAGAGCTGGGCCGGCATCTTCTGCGCCTGGTGTGCCACGCCGACGCGCTCGAGCAGCTCCATGGCGTGCTTCTCCGCGGCGGCCTTCCTCTTCCCCTTGACCTTGACGGGTCCGAGGGTCACGTTGTCCACGATCGACTTGTGCGCGAAGAGGTTGAAGGACTGGAAGACCATGCCCACCTCGGCCCGCAGGCGGGCGAGCCCGCGGCCCTCGGCCGGCAGCGGCCGGCCGTCGATCAGGATGCGTCCGCCGTCGTCGTCGATGGTCTCGAGCCGGTTGATGGTGCGGCAGAGGGTCGACTTGCCCGAGCCGGAGGGGCCCAGCACGATCGCCACCTGGCCCCGCGGGACGGTCAGGTCGATGTCCTTCAGCGCGTGGAAGTCGCCAAAGTGCTTGTTGACGCCCTGCATGCTGATGAGCGCGTCGGTGCCCGTCTCGGGGGTGGGGGCCTCGAGTGTGTGCTGAGTCATAGTCAGGGAATATAGCGGAACGCGGCGGGCCGGTGCGGTCATGCCCCGGTTCTGTTGCGACATCGTCATGGTCCGGAGGGTCCGGTCGGCCGCCGGCGGGCGCCCCGTGGCCGCCGGGATCCCTCGGCGCCCCACCACCGATAGGCTGGCACCATGGCTTCCCACGACGACGCACCCCGCCCCTGCCTGCGCCGCGGGCCGCAGACCCTGCGCGGCGAGGCTGCCCGCCGGCCGACCTTCGACCAGCTCCTCCTGGACTCCCGTCACCACGGTGCCGTGGTGCCGCCGCCGGCAGAGGAGCGCTCGACCACCACGGACGCCTGGCGCGTGCTGCGCATCCAGTCCGAGTTCGTCGAGGGCTTCGGGACCCTCGCGGAGCTCGGACCCGCCGTGTCCGTCTTCGGCTCCGCCCGCACGGGTGAGGGGACGGACGAGTACGAGCTCGCCCGCGCCGTCGGACGCGGACTCGTGGAGGCCGGCTACGCGGTGATCACCGGCGGCGGCCCCGGCGCCATGGAGGGCGCGAACCGCGGCGCGGCCGAGGCTGGCGGCACGTCGGTGGGCCTGGGCATCGAGCTGCCGCACGAGCAGGGGATGAACGACTGGGTGGAGGTCGGCATCGACTTCCGCTACTTCTTCGCGCGCAAGCTCATGTTCGTGAAGTACGCGCAGGGGTTCATCGTGGTCCCGGGCGGCATGGGCACCCTGGACGAGCTCTTCGAGGCCCTGACCCTCGTCCAGACCGAGACCATCACTCGCTTCCCCATCGTCCTGGTCGGCCGGGACTTCTGGGGGCCGCTGGTGGACTGGCTGCGGGACACGCTGGCGGCGCGCGGCACCATCTCGCCCGAGGACCTGGACCTGGTGACCGTCGTGGACACGGCTCAGGAGGCCGTCGCCGCGGTGCGTGCCGTGGCGGACGGGATCCGCGCATGATGCTGCCGGTCTGGCTCACGCTGCTCGCGCTGGTCGCCGTCGTGGTGGCGGTGCTCGTGGCGGTGCTGGCGGGGCGGTTCACGGCGCCGGTCCAGGACCCCCGCGCGGACGCGCCGGGCACCCCGGTGATGCTGCCCGAGCATCCGCGGTCGGAGGACGTGGAGCACGTGCGCTTCGCGCAGTCCGTCCCCGGTTACCACCGCGGTCAGGTGGACGCGACCCTCGCCCGGCTGCAGGAGGCCCTGCGCCGTGCGGAGGAGCGGAGCGGCGTCCAGGAAGCGGACGATCCCGATCCGGTTCGCCCCCACGCGGGAAATCCTGAATAATGGACATGTGACGGGAGACTCGCCGACCAGCGGCGAGCACGGGCCCGAGACGGCGCAGGACCACCGGTCCGGGCCGTCGTCCTGAGCCGACCAGCTAGAAGGGAAGTCGCAATGGCCGCCATGAAGCCTCGTACCGGGGACGGTCCTATGGAAGTGACCAAGGAAGGTCGCAGCCTTATCATGCGCGTTCCGATCGACGGCGGCGGCCGCCTGGTCCTGGAGCTCAACAACGAGGAGGCGGCGGAGCTCAAGGAGTGCCTCGTGGGCGTCACCGAGGCCTGAGGACGCCGCTTCTCCGCACGACCGCTCGAGCCCCCGCCCCGACCGCACGGTCGGGGCGGGGGCTCGGTCGTGCCTGCTCCGGACGTCCGGCGGACGCCGGGCCGGC
>NZ_JBNFOB010000130.1:0-6460 GCF_057364565.1 Micrococcus sp. LASM2_SD2
GTCCGCCGGCCCGCCGAGCTGCTGGACCGCTTCACCGAGGAGCGCGCCCGCCGCGCGGACTGACGCTCCCGAGCGCCGCCGTCGCCCTGACACGACGACGCCACCCACCTGCCGACCGCACCTGAGGTCGGACGGTGCGCGGCCGTCGTCGTCGCCTCCCGGAGGTCAGGTCACCAGATGGAGACGCGCTCCTGAGGAGCCAGCCACATGGCGTCCTGGTCGGTGGTGCCGTAGGCGGCGTGGAAGGCGTCCAGGTTCTTCACCACCTGGTTGCAGCGGAACTCGTTCGGGGAGTGCGGGTCCGAGGCGATGCGGGTGATCATCGTCTCCGTGCGGGTCAGCTGACGCCACACCGAGGCCCACGAGGAGAAGAACTCGCGGTCCTGCGCGGCGGTGTCCTCCGAGTCCGCGTCGGACTGCTCCTCGCGCCAGATCTCCAGCGCCTGGTGCGCGATGCCCAGGCCGCCGAGGTCGCCGATGTTCTCACCCAGGGTGAACTCCCCGTTGACGTGGTGGTGGTGCAGAACACCACGGCCCCGCACACCAAGGGCGTGGCCACCTCGGCTGTGACCTTCTTCCGCGCCCTCGGCGGCGATGGCCACCATGTCGCACGAGCAGCGGGTGATCTTCGAAGACGTCTACCCGTGGGCCATCTCCCGGGCCTTCCTGTGGACGGCGCCGTTGGCCGCAGTGTCCCTGGTAGCCGTCGCCCAGCTGCCGAACATCGCTCTGGGCCACAAGAATGCCCCGGAGCAGCGAACCGCCCAGCGCGAGGCCAAGCGGGCCGCCGCCGCCAATGCCATGGGCCCCCACCGACACGCTGCCCACGGTCCGACCGGCCGCGGGCACGGACACGGACCGGAGGGGCACCGGGCCGGCGGGCGAACACCTCGGCGCCGAGCAGTCCCGGGACGATGAACGGCCGTGAGCGTTGGACAGGACCCCCTCTCCCGGCACTGGCCGAGTAGCTGCTGCTGGACCGGGCCCAGGTCTTCCGCATGGCCCGCGACCTGGAGGCTGCCGGTCTGATCCGACGCGACCCGGACCCGGCGGACCGGCCGGATTGGGAGCGTGCCGGGACCTCGAGCAGTGGGAGATCGAGGAGATCGACACCCTCACCACCCTCCTGATTCGGTTCATGGACCAACGACAGGAACGGTTGGCATGCGCCCCGGACGGGACGGCGGGGGACTGAGCCGGGCTGGCCTGAGCGTGGGGTGCCCCGTAGGGTCACGATTTGATCACAGACTCCGAATCCAGGCGCTTATTGACGGCCACGACGTATATTGCTAACACCTCGCCCCTGAGATTCACCTCACTCTCAGACAGGAGACCTATTATGCCAGCCCCATTTCGCTCCCTGGTTGCACTTTTGGCATGCATCCACCTCGCCGCCCCAGAGCTACCGACCCGACACCCCCTGCGCACCACCCGCCTACCAGCCATCAATCCTCCACGAGGTCACAGGGTGCATTCACGGAGAGTTACACATCCATTAAAGATGATTCTTTACAAGGTGGAGAGGAGGAGCTCCCCCAGGAGGCGGCGATTGCATTCAATGACCTCGTAGCCCAAGTCGCATCTATCGAAAGTAGGACTTACTCGCACGCGGAATGGACTGGAGACGCGCAAGCTCCGTCGATCCATTTTGCAGGCCAACCGTCCCAGGATACTGTCAATCTAATAACCTCCCATCCCAGCAATCCTCAGATTCATACGGATGCACCGGCGACTAGAACAGCCATGGACCTGGAAATGGAGGTCGTATCCGAGTCACTTTCCAAGGATCCCTCCATTTCATCATTCGTGGTTTCCGCGGATCCTAGTAACGTTACGATGAAAGTCGATATAACCCTTCGTCATCTTGATGCATCGCATTCAAATCTAGCCACTTATCGTCGTCAATATACAGACATCCTCCCTGAACTAGGTATTCCGTTGCGGTACGTTATCACTGCGACAAGCCAGCCCTCAGAGGTGGAGGTAACTCGAGGCGGAAAGGCGTTTGGTGGATGCACTACCGCATTTACGGTTCGACAAGGAGGGTCCAATGGAGTTCTTACTGCAGGACATTGCTCCAACTACGCACAAGTACCATCCGGAACAAGCATCAAAGCAGACTACCGCACTGAACACATCGGTAGATATGGTGACTTCCAGTGGCACTCCACATTGGACTCCCTGTCTCGATATATCTCACTCGGGAGTGCCGGCACGCGAAGAATTGACGGATACTCGATTCTGAATAAAGGCACTCAGGCCTGCAATTATGGAAAGACACGGTCGCAACCGTCTTGCGGTACAGTGGTGAATGAATCCGTATGCGTACAGTTTACTGACATGCCCTATGTTTGCAGCCTCGTTGCCGTGCGCGGATCCTTTACGAGCCCGGGAGATAGCGGAGGGCCCTGGTAGATTGGAAACCGAGCACTTGGTATTCACGCGGGCTCAAACAAGGGTAAGAATCAGATGTACTATTCTCGCGTCGACAGATCTCTATCCGTATTGCGCGTCAATCTTTACACGAAATGAACTAGCGTTAGGCATGGAATGCGCGCTCCCATGATTCCTCATGATTCACAGCCTCTGCGTCGCCTGATGCGAGCGCGGGCGTTCCTCGCCGTCACCGGCCTGACACTGTCCCTCGCCATTGGATGCACATCGCCCGCCCCGTCACCGTCCCTGTCCACCACGGACCATGGATATCGGCTCCTGACCATCGATGTGGATGCTGACCGAGGGTTCGAGGCGGAGGCCTTGCTCAGCGGTCGGCTGACGCTCAGTCCGCACGGCTGCGTCGTCGTCGAGGAAGGCGACGGCACCCTGATGGTTCCGATGTTCCGGAACCCCGTGGACGTCACGTACGAGGACGGTGAACACCTCACCTTCACCGCCATGGACGCCACCTTTCATCTGGGAGACCAGGTGTCCTTCGGCGGCGGCGACTTCACAGAGCCCGAGTGGGCCGAGGAGTGCGGGGCACGGACCACCTTCCGCGTGCACACCACGAACTGACGGCCGCGGACAGGCGCCGGGACGACCCAACGCATGCCGCCCGGCTCACCAGATGGAGACGCGCTCCTGAGGAGCCAGCCACATCGGGTCCTGCTCGGTGGTGCCGTAGGCCTCGTGGAAGGCGTCCAGGTTCTTCACCACCTGGTTGCAGCGGAACTCGTTCGGGGAGTGCGGGTCCGAGGCGATGCGGGTGATCATGGTCTCCGTGCGGGTCAGCTGACGCCACACCGAGGCCCAGGAGGAGAAGAACTCACGGTCCTGCGCGGCGGTGTCCTCCGCGTCCGCATCGGACTGCTCCTCACGCCAGATCTCCAGCGCCTGGTGCGCGATGCCCAGGCCGCCGAGGTCGCCGATGTTCTCACCCAGCGTGAACTCGCCGTTGACGCGGTGCTCCGGAGCCTCCGCTGGGGACAGCGCGCTGTACTGCGCGACCAGCTTCGCGGTGCGGTCCGAGAACGCCTCACGGTCCTCGTCCGTCCACCAGTTCTTCAGGGTGCCGGTGCCGTCATAGCGGGAGCCCTGGTCGTCGAAGCCGTGGCCGATCTCATGGCCGATCACCGCACCGATGCCGCCGAGGTTCGCGGCCATGGAGCGCTCGGGGTCGAAGAACGGGGGCTGCAGGATGGCGGCCGGGAACACGATGGCGTTCTCCAGCGGCGAGTAGTAGGCGTTCACCGTCTGCGGAGTCATGTGCCACTCCTCCGGGTCCGGGCCCTTCTCGATCTTCGCCAGGTCCCAGTCCCACGCGAACTCCTCCGCCCGGCGGGCATTGCCGAGCAGGTCGTCCGCGTCCACCTCCAGCGTGGAGTAGTCGATCCACTTGGACGGGAAGCCCACCATGGGCCGGAACATGGACAGCTTCTCCAGGGCACGCTGACGGGTGTCCTCGCCCATCCAGTCCAGGCGGGAGATGGAGCGGCGGTAGGCCTCGTTGAGCAGGCGGACCAGCCGGTCCATCTCCTCCTGGTGTCCGGCCGGAAGTGCTTGGCCACGTACAGCTGGGCCACGTCCTCACCTGCGGCGGAGTTCACGAAGGCCACCGCACGCTTCCAGCGCGGGCGGACCTCCTCGGTGCCGGCAAGGCGGCGGCCGTAGAAGGAGAAGTTCTCCTGCACGAACGCCTCCGGCAGGTACGGGGCGAACGAGCGCAGCACCTGCACCTGCAGCCAGTGCTTCCAGGTCTGCAGGTCCACGGCGTCGGCGCCGGCCAGCAGGGACTGGATCCCGGTGAGGAACTCCGGCTGCCAAACCACGACCTCGTCGGAGCGGGTGCCGGAGGCCCCGATGCCCTCGAGCCAGGCCTGGGCGAGCGGGAACGTCTCGTCCAGCTGCGCGCGGGTCAGCAGGTTGTACCGGGCGACCGCGTCACGGGTGCGGACCACGTCCCAGTGGTGCGAGGCGATCCTGGTCTCCAGGTCCACCACGGTGCCGGCGATCTCCGAGGCCTCGGCCTCGTCCGCGCCGACGCCGGCCAGGGCCAGCATGCGGCCCAGGTGCGCACGGTACTCGGAGACGATCTCGGCGTAGGAGTCGTCGCGGTAGTAGGACTCGTCCGGCAGGCCGAGGCCGCCCTGCAGCAGGTGCAGGAGCATGCGCTCGGGATTGCCGGCGTCGTTCATGGCCCCTGTGTTGATCAGGCCGGAGACGCCGTGGCGCTGCAGGGCGCCGGAGAGGGTGAGCAGCTGCTCCGGGGTCTCCACGGTCTCGATCGCGGCGAGGTCCCCGGCGATCGGCGCGACGCCGCGGGCCTCCACGACCTCCTCGTCCATGAACGAGGCGTAGAGCGCGGCGATGCGGCGGCGCAGGACGGACTGGTCCTCGGCGCCGGCCGACTCGTCCGCGTCCGCGGTGTCCGAGGGGACCTCCGGGACGGTCGGGTCCTGGGGTGCGGGGTCCAGGGTCTCGGTGTCCGGGGAGACGATGTCCGCCGAGGCCTCCACGCGCGCCTGGGCCGCGTCATGGCCGGTGCCGACCGTGCGCACGGCGTCCTCGCAGAGGTGCCGGACGGCGAGCTCCGCGTTGTCTCTCAGCTCGAGGAACGCCCCGTAGGCGCCCTGGTCGGAGGGGATCTCATGGGAGGCCAGCCACTCTCCGTTGACGTGGCGGTAGAGGTCCTCGGTGGGGCTCGGGACGGCGGCGTTCTCGGCGGGTGCGGTCACAGGGCGACTCCTTCGTCTGCTGTGGGCGGCGGATGGGCGTGGTGTCCACGAGCCTAGTGGGTCCGGTCACATCGGCGCAGGGCGCCGGTCTGACGTGCACCCGGGCGGGCGGGGTCTACAACCGGGCAGGGGGTACGGTCGCCACCGGGCACGACGACGGCGGCGCACCTGGGGTGCCCGGGTGCGCCGCCGTCGTCGGGAAGGCTCGGCGTCAGGCGCCGGCCGGTCCGAAGGTGCTCGGGATCCGCGTCAGGAGACCGCGGAGGCGAGCTTGGAGACGGACTCCTCCATCTGCGCCTCGCTGATCAGCGGGAACAGGTTCTTGGCGAGCAGGTCCTGGTCGGTGACCTTGGACCAGTCGTAGGTGAGGGTCACGTCGGTGGAGTCCTGGCCGTTGGGCTCGAGGGTCCAGACCCACTGCCACCCCGGCGGCTCGGTGCCGGCCGGAGCGGTGGCCCAGCCGACCATCTTGTTCTTGTCATAGGCGACGACGTGGTTGTCCGTCTTGTACTCGCCACCCATGTGGTCGCCCTGCATGTTCATGGTGAACACGTCGCCGACCTTCTGGATGCGCTGGGACTTCTCGTCGTCCACCACGAAGCCGCTGGAGTCGAAGAGCTTGTGCTTCTCCGGCAGGGTCAGCACCTCGAAGATGTCCTTCGCCGGGGCATCGATCGTGCGGGTCACGGACTGCTTCGTCTCGCCCTGGGGGCTCTGGTTCATGCTCATGGATGCACCGTAGACACGCCCTCCCCCGCGCTGGCAAGGGTGCGGGTGCGCCCCCTCCGGGGCGTCCTCATCCGCTGACGCACGATCCGGACGCCACGGAGGCGATGTGGCGGAGGATGCGCCGTCTCACGCCCGGCCACGGTCTGCGCCCGCCGCTGGGCGTGAAGGTCCTGCCTGCCGGGCATGTTCCCCACACGCTTTCGGCGGACGGCCCCCGGCCGGGCGGGGTCCTCCCGCCGGCCGCTGCGCTCAGGCCGGGACGTGACGGCCGGCGCGATAGCGGCTCACCGTGGGGTCGCCGGTGAGCCAGTACCGCCACGGGAACCGCGCCGAGCCGCCCTCCCCGGACACGCCCACGCGGGGACCGGTGGAGACCTGCGGAGTCGGTGAGCCGGCAGGAGGCGGAGCGAGGACGAAGGAGGACGGTGCGCGGCCGTCGTCGTGAGGCGGGGTGCCGCCCGGGACGGCCGCCGCGGTGAGCGCGACCGGAGTATGGCCCATGGCCAGCGTGATGCCGAGGCCCTGGCCGAGGTTCCCGGGGCCGGAGAGCAGGCGGG
>NZ_JBNFOB010000131.1:0-6432 GCF_057364565.1 Micrococcus sp. LASM2_SD2
GGTCGGCGCGCTCACCGCGTGGCCCCCCACGGGGGCGTGGCGATAGGGCTCGGCGAGGGGCGCCGTCCGCCACCACGCGGTGGCCGCGGTAGAAGGTGTGGACGGTGCGGCCCGGCAGCTCCCGGCCCTCGTACGGGCTGTTGCGGGACTTGGTGGTGTGGGTCGCCGGATCGACGACCGCGCGCACGGCGGGATCCCACAGCAGCAGGTTCGCCACGGCCCCGACGACCGGCGTGCCGTCCTGCTCGACGTTGCCCTGGTCCTCCAGCCGGGCGATGCGGGCGGGGGCGGCGGACATGACGCGGGCGACGCCGGCCCAGTCCATCAGGCCGGTCTCGACCATGGCCTCCTGCACCACCGGCAGGGCGGTCTCGAGGCCGGTCATGCCCATGGCGGCGACCGTCCACTCGCACTGCTTGGTCTCGGCGGTGTGCGGGGCGTGGTCGGTGCCGACCGTGTCGATGGTGCCGTCGGCGAGGGCGGCGCGCAGGGCGTGCACGTCCTCATCCCGGCGCAGCGGCGGGTTCACCTTGAACACGGGGTTGTAGGAGCGGACGAGCTCCTCCGTCAGCAGCAGATGGTGCGGGGCGACCTCGGCGGTCACCGCGATCCCGCGCTCCTTGGCCCAGCGGATGATCTCCACGGAACCGGCGGTGGACACGTGGCACACGTGCAGCCGGGACTCCACGTGCTGGGCCAGCAGCACGTCGCGGGCGATGATGGCCTCCTCCGCTACGGCGGGCCAGCCGGCCAGGCCGAGGACACCCGAGAGCTCGGACTCGTTCATCTGGGCGCCGGCGGTGAGCTTCGGCTCCTGGGCGTGCTGGGCGACGAATCCGCCGAAGGCCTTCACGTACTCGAGGGCCCGGCGCATGAGCACGGCGTCGTGCACGCACATGCCGTCGTCGGAGAACATGCGCACCTGCGCCTGGGAGTCGGCCATGGCGCCGAGGTCGGCCAGCGACTCGCCCTCCAGGCCCACGGTGACGGCGCCGACGGGGTGCACGTCGCACCAGCCGGACTCGCGGCCCAGGCGCCAGACCTGCTCCACCACGCCGGCGGTGTCCGCGGTCGGGGTGGAGTTGGCCATCGCGTGGACGGACGTGAAGCCGCCCATGGCGGCCGCGCGGGTGCCGGTCTCCACGGTCTCGGCGTCCTCCTTGCCCGGCTGGCGCAGGTGGGTGTGGAGGTCGACGAGCCCGGGCAGCAGGATCAGGCGCGTGCAGTCCAGGGTCTCGGCGCCCTCGGCCCGAGCCACGGCGGACGAGCCCACGGCGGCCACGCGGCCCTCGGCCACGAGCACGTCGGCGGTGTCGCCGTTCGGCAGGGTGGCGCCGCGCAGCAGGACGGGGGCGTCGGTGGTGGTGGCGGTCATGCTCGGGCCTCCGGGTCGTGGTTCAGGACGAGGTGCAGGACGGCCATGCGCACGGAGACGCCGTTGGCGACCTGCTCGAGGACGGTGTTGTGGGGCGAGTCCGCGGCGGCGTCGCAGATCTCCAGGCCACGGTTCATGGGGCCGGGGTGCATCACCACGGGCTGCTCGAGGAGCTGGCCGGGACGGGAGTCCAGCAGAGCGAACCGCTCGGCGGTCAGCCCCCAGGAGCGGGTGTACTCCCCCGGCGAGGGGAAGAAGGCGCCGCCCATGCGCTCGGCCTGGACGCGCAGCATCATCACGGCGTCCGGTCGCTCGGCGAGGGCCTCGTCGAACGAGTAGGTGATGCGGCAGGGCCAGGAGCTCGCGCCGACCGGCAGGAGGGTCGGCGGGGCCGCGATGACCACGTCCGCCCCGAGGGAGGCCAGCAGCCACACGTTGGAGCGGGCCACGCGGGAGTGCAGGATGTCCCCCACGATCACCACGCGCATGCCCCTCAGGTCCGTGCCGGTGGAGTCCACGCCGCGGGAGCCGGCGAGGCGGCGGCGCAGGGTGAAGGCGTCCAGGAGGGCCTGGGTCGGGTGCGCGTGCGTGCCGTCCCCCGCGTTCACCACGGCGGCGTCCACCCAGCCGGACTCGGCCAGCTGCTGGGCGGCTCCGGAGGACCAGTGGCGCATGACGATCGCGTCCGCGCCGATCGCGGCGAGGGTCTGCACGGTGTCCTTGAGGGACTCGCCCTTCGAGACCGAGGACCCCTTGGCGGAGAAGTTGATGACGTCCGCGGAGAGGCGCTTGGCGGCGGCCTCGAAGGAGATGCGGGTGCGGGTGGAGTCCTCGAGGAAGAGGTTCACCACGGTGCGGCCGCGCAGGGACGGGAGCTTCTTGACCTCGCGCTCGTTGACGGCCGCCATCTCCTCGGCGGTGTCGAGGATGGACAGGGCGTCGTCCCGGGACAGGTCGACGGTGGAGAGCAGGTGGCGCACGGCTCAGTCCTCCTTCTCGGCGTCGGTGATGACCACCGCGTCCTCGGCGTCGTCCCCGTCCGTCTCGGACAGGACCACGTGCACCCGCTCGGAGGTGGAGGTCGGGAGGTTCTTGCCCACGAAGTCGGCGCGGATCGGCAGCTCTCGGTGGCCGCGGTCCACAAGCGTGGCGAGGCGGACGGCGGCGGGACGGCCCACGTCCGCCACGGCGTCCAGCGCCGCACGGACCGTGCGGCCGGAGTACAGGACGTCGTCCACCAGCACCACCACGGCACCGTCGACGCCACGGTCCGGGACGCGGGTCGGTGCGGGGGTGCGGGAGGTCGAGCGGCGCAGGTCGTCCCGGTACAGGGTGACGTCGAGCTGCCCCACAGAGGCGGACGCGTCGAAGTCCGGGTCGATCCGGGCGACGATCTCCCCCAGCCTGTGGGCCAGGGGGACGCCGCGGCTCGGAATGCCCAGCAGGATCAGGTCGTCTGCGCCCTTGTTGGACTCGAGGATCTCGTGGGCGATGCGCGTGAGCACGCGCTGGATGTCCGCCCCGGACAGCACGGTCCGGGCGGCTCGGGCTCGATCGGAGCGAGGTGCGGTGGGATCTGCTCCCATGCCGGCGCCTCCTTCCCCGCCTCACTGGACGGATGTTAAAGGATGCGGTTCCCACCCGGTCCCGCCGGGCGGATGCGCCGGTCGGCTCGCGGCGGCGCACGGTCTCTACCCTACCAACGCCGCGGGCCCGGAATCCCTGTGTGGCGGGGTTCCGGGCCCGTGGCGGTTGTGGTGTGCCTCTCAGGCGAGCAGGGTCGGCTTGACCTGCTGCAGGCGGCCGAGCAGGCCGTTGACGAACTCCGGGGACTCGTCGGTGGAGAGCTGCTGGGCGAGGGAGACGGCCTCGGCGACGGCCACGCCGTCCGGGACCTCGTCGTTGAACAGCAGCTCCCAGGCGCCGACGCGCAGGATGACGCGGTCGACCGCAGGCATCCGGTCCAGCGACCAGCCCCGGGAGTAGGAGGTGAGGGCCTCGTCGAGGCGCTCCTGCTCGGCGATCACGCCGTCGATCAGCTGCTGCGCGTACGGGTTGACGCGCAGGTCCGTGTGCGTGACGCGGGCACGGATGCCCTCGTCCGGGGTGGTGCCGCGCTGCTCCGCCTCGAACAGGATCTCGACGGCGCGCAGGCGGGAACGGCTGCGCGCCGTCCCGCCGCGCCTGGCGGAGGAGGCGGACTCAGTCATTGACACGACCCAGGTAGTCGCCGGTGCGGGTGTCCACCTTGATCTTGGTGCCCTGCTCCACGAACAGCGGGACCTGGACCTCGGCGCCGGTCTCCACGGTGGCCGGCTTGGTGCCGGCGTTGGAGCGGTCGCCCTGCAGGCCCGGCTCGGTGTAGGTGATCTCCAGGACCACGGAGGCAGGCATCTCGAGGTACAGCGGGGTGCCCTCGTTCATGGCGATGGTGACCTTGGCGTTCTCCAGCATGTACTTGGCGGCGTCGCCCACGACGGCCTCGGAGACCGGGATCTGGTCGTAGGTCTTCACGTCCATGAAGATGTAGTCCTCGCCGTCCTGGTACAGGTACTCGTAGTCCGAGCGGTCCACGGTGGCGATCTCGACCTTGGCGCCGGCGTTGAAGGTCTTGTCCACGGTCTTGCCGGTGGTGATGTTCTTCAGCTTGGTGCGCACGAAGGCGCCGCCCTTGCCCGGCTTCACGTGCTGGAACTCGATGACGTTCCAGAGCTGGTTCTCGAGGTTGAGGACGGCGCCGTTCTTGATGTCGCTGGTGTTTGCCACGTTCTTCTCTCCCGCGGTCGTGACGCGCGGCGTCAGGGCGCGCGCGAGTCGGTCTTCTTCTTCTCGGGTGTGCGCCCGCCAGTCTACGGCAGGCGCGGGTCTCACTCGGCGATCTCCTGGTACGCCGCGAACAGCAGCGAGGCGTCCGGGACGTCCACCGTGCCGGGCTGGCCGAGGCCGTCCAGCAGGACGAAGCGCAGCCGGTCGCCGCGGTTCTTCTTGTCCCGCTGGATGCCCTCCAGGAGGGTCTGCCAGCGGTCGCCGCGGTAGGAGACCGGCAGGCCGAGGGACTGCAGCACGGACCAGTGGCGGTCCGCGGTCGCGTCGTCCAGCCGGCCCAGGGAGCGGGCCAGCTCGGCGGCGAACACGAGGCCCACGGACACGGCGGCGCCGTGGCGCCACTGGTACCGTTCGGCCAGCTCGATCGCATGGGCCAGGGTGTGGCCGTAGTTGAGCGCCTCGCGGCGGCCGTTCTCCTTCAGGTCCTCGGTGACGATCTCGGCCTTGACGGCGATCGCGCGCTCGATGAGCTCGCGCAGCACCGTGGAGTGCGGGTTCTGTGCCTTCTCCGGGTCCGCCTCGATCAGGTCGAGGATCGCCGGGTCGGCGATGAAGCCGCACTTGACGACCTCGGCGAGGCCGGAGATCAGCTCGTTGGCCGGGAGGGTCAGGAGCGTGTCCAGGTCGGCCAGCACACCGGCCGGCGGGTGGAAGGACCCCACGAGGTTCTTCCCCTCGGCGGTGTTGATGCCGGTCTTGCCGCCCACGGCGGCGTCCACCATGCCCAGCAGGGTGGTGGGCATGTGCACCACCCGCACGCCGCGCAGCCAGGTGGCGGCCACGAAGCCGGCGACGTCGGAGACGGCTCCGCCGCCCACGGAGACGATCGCGTCCGAGCGGGTGAAGTTGTTCTGGCCCAGGACCTGCCAGCAGAAGCCGGCGACCTGCAGGTGCTTGCCCTCCTCGGCGTCCGGGATCTCGGCGGTGAGGGAGGTCAGGCCGGCGGCCTCGAGGTCGTTCTTGACCACGTCGCCCGTGGCGCGCAGGGCACGCGGGTGGATGATCAGCACCCGCTGCACGTGCGGGCCGAGCATGGCGGGCAGCCGGCCGAGCAGGCCGCGTCCGACGACCACGTCGTAGCCGCCGCGGGCGGCGGCCTCGGAGCCTCCGGAGACGGGGATGACCGTGGCGTCGCCGTCTCCGGTGCGGTCGGCGGCGTGCTGGGCGGCCGGGTCGGAGGAGACCCTGTCCGGGGTCTCCTGGTGCTCCTGGGGGCGTTCCGTCATCGGGGCGGGTCACTCCTTCTTTCGGTGGCGGACCGAGTCCACGATACGCCAGGCCACGTCCTGGGAGCTGAGCCCGGTGGTGTCGATGGTCACGTCCGCGACCTCACGGTAGAGGTGGTCCCGTTCGTTCCGAAGCCGCTCCCAGTGGCCCTGCGGGTCGCCCTTCAGCGCCGGGCGCCCCTGGCCGCCGCGCACCCGTCGCAGGGCGACCGCGGTGGAGACGTCCAGATGCACCACCAGGTCGTCGGACTCGACCAGCCGGCGCCGGGTCGCCGCGCTGAGCACGGCTCCCCCGCCGCAGGAGAGCACGAACGGCCGGTGCCGGCTGAGCAGGTGCGCCATCACCTGTTCCTCGGCCCGGCGGAACGCGGGCTCGCCGTGCTCCGCGAAGTATGCGGGGATCGGCCCGTGGGCCTGGACGAACACCGTGTCCGCGTCCAGGTGAGCGCAGCCGACCAGCCGCGCCAGCTCACGGCCGACCGTGGACTTGCCGCACCCCATGGGGCCCACCAGCACGATGCGGCGGCGCAGCCGCCAGCGCCAAAGCCAGGCGGACGGGACGCGCAGCCGCTCCAGCTCACGTTCGACGGCCTGGACCATCCTGCGCCAGCGGTGCTCGCCGACGGTGCCGGGGGTCACGGCAGCGGATCGCCCATGTGGGCCTCGGACGCCCTGCCCGTCGGCTCCGGCAGCGGGGTCAGGGAGGCGGTGAAGGCCTCGAGGTTCCGCCTCGTCTCGGCGAGCGAGTCCCCGCCGAACTTCTCCATCACGGCGTCCGCCAGCACGAGGGCGACCATGGCCTCCGCCACGATGCCGGCGGCGGGCACGGCGGCCACGTCGGAGCGCTGGTGGTGGGCGGTGGTCTCCTCGCCGGTGGCCATGTCCACGGTGCCCAGAGCCCGCGGGACGGTGGCGATGGGCTTCATGGCGGCGCGGACGCGAAGCACCTCGCCGGTGGACATGCCGGCCTCGATGCCGCCGGCCCGGTCCGTGGCCCGGTGGGGC
>NZ_JBNFOB010000132.1:0-6402 GCF_057364565.1 Micrococcus sp. LASM2_SD2
CGCGGAAAGTTCGGCTCTGACAAGGGCGGACGCGGCGGATTCGCCGGCGGCGGCAAGGGTGGCCGCGGCTCCGGCCCGAAGCGCTTCGGCGCCGCCCGCAGCACTGACGTGGTGGTGAGCGGTGTCCTGCCGGACGGTCCTGACGGGGCCCCCGGCGGGGCATCGCCCCCGATTTGGAACTCGGCGCAGGGCGCTGGTAGAGTATCTACTCGTTGCCCCGATAGCTCAGTGGTAGAGCGCCATCTTGGTAAGATGGAGGTCCCGGGATCGATTCCCGGTCGGGGCTCTGACATGAGAGCCCGTTCTTTCGGCACATACGCGCTGGAAGCGCGGGCGTTCTCATGTCGTGGCGGCGTAGCTCAGCTGGTTAGAGCGCACGACTCATAATCGTGAGGTCGGGGGATCGAGTCCCCCCGCCGCTACCGATCCGAGAGGGTTCGGCCGACAGGCCGGGCCCTCTCGTCGGCTACGGGGACTCGTCCGCTTCTGTGCCTCTGCCGTCGGGTGCCTCTGCCGCCACTGCGCGCCGTCTCCCTGCGCCGGCACCGGCTCGTAGACTCGTGTGCATGGCCCCTTCCCAGCAGCGACCCCCGTCCACCGGCATGGCAGGCATGTGGGACAACGGCTCGAACCTCTATCGCCGTCTCGTCCTGACCGGCTCGGGGCTCTTCCTGGTCGGCATCGTCCTGGCGATCGTCGGAGCGGTGTCCGGGCGACTCCCTGTCTCCTGGATCGCCCTGGGCATCCTCGGATTCGGAGTGCTCTGCCACCTCACTGCGCAGACCGTCCGCTTCCGGGACGCCGCCCGCAATCGGGCCGCCCAGGACGGGGCCCGCGGGGGTGCCGTGCGTGGAGGAGCCGGCGCGCGGCGGCACCGGGCGTGACGGCGGTCTACGCCGGTAGGCTGGACCAGCGCCCGCGAACCGTCAGACGAGGAGGAGCGCATGAGCGTCAACCCCGAGGCCGCCGGCCGGCAGTACCCGCCGGCCGAGCCCTATCAGGTCTCCCGCGAGGCGATCCGCGAGTTCGCCTCCGCGGTGCAGGCCACGCACCCGGCCCACCATGACGTCGAGGCCGCCCGGGCCCTCGGCCACGCGGACCTCGTGGCCCCGCCGACCTTCGCCGTCGTGGTCGCCCAGCGTGCCGAGGCGGCCGTGGTGAACGATCCCGAGGTGGGCATCGACTTCTCCCGCGTGGTCCACGCAGAGGAGCGCTTCACCCACACCCGCCCGCTCACCGCCGGGGACGAGGTCACCGCCACGGTGTCCATTGCCTCCGTGAAGCAGCTCGGCGGCAACTCGATGGTCACCACCGTGACCGAGATCGTGGACGGCTCCGGCGCCCCGCTGAGCTCCGTCACCTCCACCCTGCTGGTCCGCGCCGACGACGAGGAGGCCGACGCATGAGCACCGAGAACACCGCCGCGCACCGCGTCCCGGGCGAGACCGCCCGCCCCGCCCAGGACGTCCCCGCCCCTCAGTTGGAGGGCCTGCAAAAGGGCGCCGTCGTCGGCACCCGCACCGTCCACCTGACCCGTGCGGACCTCGTCCGCTACGCCGGTGCCTCCGGTGACCGGAACCCGATCCACTGGTCCGAGTCCTTCGCCACGTCCGTGGGCCTGCCAGGCGTGATCGCCCACGGCATGCTCACCATGGGCGCCGCCGTGCAGCTGGTCACCGACTGGGCCGGGGACCCGGCCCGGGTGGTGGACTACCAGACCCGCTTCACGGCGATGGTCCCGGTGGCGGACACCACCGGTCGCACCGGTGACGACGGACGGGACGAGCCCGGCGCCACCCTGCAGGTCACCGGCAAGGTCGGCAAGGTCGACCCGGAGGCCGGGACCGCCCGCATCGATCTGACCGTCACCGTCACCAGCAGCGAGGACGCCCGCGCGCTCACCAAGGCGCAGGCCGTCGTCGCCCTGCCGAAGGGAGAGGCCGCGTGAGCGAGCCGACCACCGGCCGCCGCCTGGCGGACCACACCACCACCCGCGTCGGCGGCGAGGCGCAGGCCTGGGTTCGCGCCGAGACCGAGGCGCAGGCCGTGGAGGCCATCACCGCGGCGGACGCGGCGGGAGAGCGGCTGTTCGTCCTGGGCGGCGGCTCGAACACCCTGATGGCGGACGCCGGCTTCGCCGGCACCGTGGTGCAGATGGCCTTCACCGGCATCGAGGTCCTCTCCGGTGACGCGGACGCCGGCGCCGAGGGCTCGGCCGTCCTCGTGCGTGTCGCGGCCGGCCACGTGTGGGACGACGCCGTCGCCTGGTCCGTGGAGCACGAGCTGGCCGGCATCGAGGCCCTCTCCGGCATCCCCGGCTCGGCCGGCGCCACCCCTGTGCAGAACGTCGGCGCGTACGGCGCGGACGTCTCCCAGGTGCTGCGCTCCCTGCGTGCCCTGGACCGCGAGTCCGGGCAGATCGTGGAGCTCTCCGCCGAGGATCTGGAGTTCGGCTACCGCGACTCGATCATCAAGCGCTCCATGACCTCCGGCGGCGCTCCGTCCCCGCGCTGGATCGTGCTGTCCGTGGACCTGGAGCTGCACCGCGCCGCCCCCGGCGCCGCTGCCACCGCACCGGTCCGGTACGGGCAGCTGGCCAAGGCCCTCGACGTCCAGGAGGGCACCCACGCCCCGCTGACCACCGTCCGGGAGAGCGTGCTGGCCCTGCGCGGGTCCAAGGGCATGGTCGCGGACCACGAGGACCGGGACACCTGGTCCACCGGCTCCTACTTCACCAACCCGATCGTCCCGGCCTCCGTGCGTGCCCGTCTGCCCGAAGGCGCCCCGGCGTTCGGCGCCGGCCATGCGGAGGACGGCACGGAGCTGGTCAAGCTCTCGGCCGCCTGGCTGATCGACCACGCCGGGTTCAAGAAGGGCTTCGGCCTCCCGGACGTGGCCCCCGGCGAGGGCGAAGCGGACGGCCGCGGCCCGGACGGGACGGGCCTGGCCGGCGGCCGCGCCTCCCTGTCCACGAAGCACACCCTGGCCGTCACCAACCGCGGCGGCGCCTCCACCGAGGACATCCTCACCATCGCCCGCACCGTGCGGGACGGGGTGAAGAAGCGGTTCGGCGTGGAGCTGCACGCCGAACCGATGATCATCGGCACCCGCCTCTGAACCACCGCCGGACCCACGCCGACGGCCCGGTCACCTTCGCTCGAAGGTGACCGGGCCGTCGTCGTGCCTGGCCACGGCTTCGTCCCCGCGGCGAGCCAGAAGGTTCGGCTGGTTGAGGGCGGGCTGAAATGGCCACTCTCTCTGGTTCGGCGCGGAGAGGGAAACCTGCTCAGAGGTTGCCGGTGGCGATCATCAGCATGCGGCGCAGCGGCTCGGCCGCGCCCCAGAGGAGCTGGTCGCCCACGGTGAAGGCGGAGAGGTACTCCGGGCCCATGTTGAGCTTGCGCAGACGCCCCACGGGGATCTGAAGGGTGCCGGTGGCCGTCACGGGGGTCAGGCCCGCCATGGTGGACTCCTTGTCGTTCGGGACGACGGTGGCCCACTCGGTGCCCTCGGCGATGATCTGCTCGACCTCGTCGAGCGGGACGTCTCGGGTGAGCTTCAGGGTGAGGGCCTGGGAGTGGGAGCGCATGGCGCCCACGCGCACGCAGAGCGAGTCGAACGGGATGCGCTCGTCCCCGGTGCGGCCGAGGACCTTGTTCGTCTCGTCGAAGGCCTTGCGTTCCTCGCGGGAGGTGCCGTCGCCGAGGTCCGCGTCGATCCAGGGGATGAGGGAGCCGCCGAGCGGGACGCCGAACTGGCTCGCGTCCAGGCGGCCGGAGCGCTGCAGCTCGATGACCTTGCGGTCGATCTCGAGGATCGCGGAGGACGGGTCGGCGAGCTCGTCGGCCACCACGCCGCCCAGGGCGGCGTACTGGGTGAGCAGCTCGCGCATGTGGCGGGCGCCGCCGCCGGAGGCCGCCTGGTAGGTCATGGCGGTGCCCCACTCCACCAGCCCGGCGGTGAAGAGGCCGCCCAGGCCCATGAGCATGCAGGAGACGGTGCAGTTGCCGCCCACGAAGTCCTTGGTGCCGGAGGCCAGCGCCGCGTCGACCACCGAGCGGTTCACCGGGTCCAGGACGATCACGGCGTCGTCCTCCATCCGCAGGGTGGAGGCGGCGTCGATCCAGAGCCCGTCCCAGCCGGCGGCGCGGAGCTTCCCGTGCACGGCCTTGGTGTAGTCGCCGCCCTGGGCGGTGACGATGATCGGCAGGGCCTTGAGCGCCTCGATGTCGTAGGCGTCCTTGAGGGTGCCCGGGTCCCCGTCCATGCCGTCGAAGACCGGGGCGGTGCCGCCGGCGTTCGAGGTGGAGAAGAAGACCGGGTGGATGCGGGCGAAGTCGCCCTCCTCGGCCATGCGCTGCATGAGGACGGAGCCCACCATGCCGCGCCAGCCCACCAGGCCCACGGCGGGCAGGGTGGCGGCGTCGGCGGGGGCGGCGGTGTGCTGTGCGTCGACGGTCATGCCCCCACCGTAGTCGTCAGTCGCGGGGACGGCGCCTGCGCGTCCACACGACGAGACCGCCGATGGCGAAGGCCTGGGTCAGGACCAGCAGGAACAGCAGGCCGCCGAGGATGTGGCCCTGGACCACCAGGATCAGGCCGAACACGGCGGAGACGAGCGCCAGGATCGGGAAGGCGATCAGCGCGAGGAAGGACAGCATGTCCTTGTCGAAGAACGGCTTCTGCTCGTCCTGGGGGGTCGGGGTGGGGCTCATGGATGCTCCTTCTCGACGGGGTTCACGGGTGGGGATGCTCTGGTGACGGACGCGGTGCCCTCCGGCGGGGTGGGGCGGCCGAGCGGGTCAGGCCGGCCGCTCCCAGCGTTCGAAGCGGTAGCGGAGGCCGTCCGCGGAGGTGTGCCACCCCTCCGGCGCCGGGTCGGCGTGCGTCAGCCGCCACCGGGAGTCCAGGGCGGGGGCGTGGGTGTCGCCGTCGGCGTCCGTGTCGATCACGGTGACCTCGGCCAGGGTGGCGACGTCCAGGGCCTGCTCGTACAGGGTGGCGCCGCCGATGACCCAGACCAGATCCAGGCCGTCGGCCTCGGCGGCCGCGCGCAGGCCCGCACCGAAGTCGGAGGTCACCACGGCGCCGGTGGCGCGGACCGCGTCCCCGGCGCCGGGTCCGCGTCCAGGGTGCGCGAGACCACGATGTTCGTGCGGCCGGGCAGCGGGCGGAACCGCTCGGGGAAGGACTCCCAGGTGCGGCGCCCCATGACCACGGGGTGGCCGAGGGTGCGGTCCTTGAAGTGCTGCAGGTCCTCGGGCAGGTGCCACGGCATGGTGCCGTCGCGGCCGATGACCCGGTCCGGGGTCTGGGCCCAGATCATGCCGACCCGGCCGGACGTGCCGGCGGGGGCGGGACGGTGACGGGAGGCGTCGTTCACGGTGCTGCGGGTGCTCCTGTGTGCTGTGTCCTGGGGCAGGCTCAGACGGCGATCGGCGCCGCGATGGTCGGGTGGTGACGGTAGTCGATGAGCTCGATGTCCTCGTAGTCGTAGTCGAAGATCGACTCCGGCCTCCGGGTCAGGCGCAGCCGCGGATACGGGTAGGGCTCGCGGGCGAGCTGCTCGCGGACCTGCTCCACGTGGTTGGCGTAGATGTGGCAGTCGCCGCCGGTCCACACGAACTCGCCGGGGCGCAGGCCGGTCTGCTCGGCCATCATGACCGTGAGCAGGGCGTAGGAGGCCACGTTGAAGGGCACGCCGAGGAAGAGGTCCGCCGAGCGCTGGTACAGCTGGCAGCAGAGTCTCCCCGGTCCGCCGTCGGCGGCCGGCTCCACGTAGAACTGGAACAGCGCGTGGCACGGCGGCAGGGCCATCTCGTCCACCTCGGCCGGGTTCCACGCGGTGACGATGTGCCGGCGCGAGTCCGGGTTCGTCCGCAGGGACTCCACCACCTTGGCGATCTGGTCGATGGTCCCGCCGTCCCCGTCCGGCCAGGAGCGCCACTGCACGCCGTACACCGGGCCGAGGTCGCCGTTCTCGTCCGCCCATTCGTTCCAGATGCGCACGCCGCGCTCCTGCAGCCAGCGCACGTTGGAGTCGCCCCTCAGGAACCACAGCAGCTCGAGCGCCACGGACTTGAAGTGAACGCGCTTGGTGGTGATCAGCGGGAAGGACTTGGCCAGGTCGAAGCGCAGCTGCCGTCCGAACACGCTGAGCGTGCCGGTGCCGGTGCGGTCGCCCTTGACGGCGCCGTCGGCCAGCACCTCGGCGAGCAGGTCCTCATACGGGGTCGGAATGGTCACCTGCCCATGGTACCGAGCAGGCCCCAGGCCCCGGGGAGCTGCCGTCACCGAAGGGGCCCGTGGCTCACTCCCCAGGCGCGGCCCGGCCTCCCTGCTCCCCACCGGACGCGGTCCCCAGCCGGCGCCGGTGTGCCAGCGCCGCGGCCTGGCGCAGCG
>NZ_JBNFOB010000133.1:0-6399 GCF_057364565.1 Micrococcus sp. LASM2_SD2
CACCCGCTACGCCGAGGCCCGCCGGGGGCCCCGGAGGAGGCGGTCGCGGCGACGGGCGGGGCCGTCGTCGGGGACGGACGAGGAGCCCCACGGCTCCGGCGACGCCACCGCCCTGGTGATCGTGAACCCCATCCCGGTGGAGGACGTCCGCACGGCGCTCGAGACGAACCCGGGCATCACGTGGGTGCAGTTCCCCTTCGCCGGGATCGAGGCCTACGTCCCGCTGGTGCGCAGCCGCCCGGAGATCACCTGGACCTCCGCGAAGGGCACCTACGCCCCGCCGGTGGCCGAGCACGCCCTGGCGCTGACGCTGGCGCTGCTGCGGCACCTGCCCGAGCGGGTCACCGCCACCTCCTGGGGCGAGTGCCGCGGGAAGACGCTCAACGGCGCCCGGGCCGTGGTGCTCGGCGGCGGGGGCATCGCGCAGGAGTACATCCGGCTGCTGAAGGCCTGGGACACGCACGTGACCGCCGTGCGCCGCAGGGACGGGGACGTGCCCGGGGCGGACGTCACCGTCACCACGGACCGGCTGGACGAGGTGCTCGTCGAGGCGGACGTGGTCATGCTGGCCGCGGCGGCCACCGCGCAGACGCGCGGGATCATCGGCGCCCGTCAGCTGGAGCTGATGCGCACCGACGCGGTCCTGGTGAACGTGGGCCGCGGGGTGCTGGTGGACACGGACGCGGTGACGGCCGCGGTGGCGGCGGGGAGCATCCAGGGGTTCGCCACGGACGTGACCGACCCCGAGCCGCTGCCCGCCGGGCATCCGCTGTGGGTCGAGCCGCGCTGCCTGATCACCCCGCACACCGCGGACACCCCGGAGATGTGCATCCCGCTGCTGGACGCGCGCATCCGGCGGAACCTCGCGGCTCGGACGGAGGGTCGAGAGCTGGAGGGGCTGGTGGACGCCGAGGGCGGGTACTGACCTCGGACAGGCAGAAGTGAGGGGGAGACACGGCGTCGAGATCGACGGAGGTGACCGTGTCTCCCCCCTCACTTTCACCGGGGGCTGCGCAGGATCAGCGCTGGACGTGGGAGCCGGTGCTGCCCCTCGTCCGTGCCGCGGCGGTCGCCGGCGGCGTGAGTGCCGTTCACATCGCCGTCCGCGGTGTCGTCGGCCGCGTGCCGCGCCGCACCGTGCGCGGAGCGGTCCGCAGCACGCCGGCGGTGCCGTGGTCGAGGTTGTCTCCGATGGAGTCCTCGGTGCGACGCTCGTGGAGGCCTCGCCTCTTCCGGTCGTTCTCCTGGGCCAGCTCGATCTGACGCCGGCGCTCCTCGCCGGCCATGCGGGTCAGCTCGGCGCCGGCCTCGGGGTCGCGGGTCAGGTTCTCGCCGGTCTTCGGGTCGAAGATGTGGATGCGGGAGGTGTCCACCCACAGGTCCACCGGAGTGCCCGGGCGGACGCGGGACTCGGCGGACAGGGTGGTCACCACCACGGGGCGCAGCTCGTCCGCGTCCATCTCCTTCGCCAGGTCGGAGAGCATGGTCTTGACCTCCGGGTCCGGGTCGAACTCGATGTGGCCGTACTGCTCGTGGCCGAGCCACTCCAGGTGGGTGAGCTCCACCTGGAAGGTCGAGCCCTTGGTCTTCTTGTCCTCGTCCACCAGGGACGCGTCCTCGAAGAACTCCGGGCGCAGGCCCACGAACACCAGGTCGCGGCCCTCGGCAGCCCTCGCCTTCTCCTCCGGGATCGGGATGTCGCCGATCGGGGAGGACAGCACGGACCGGCCGCCCTCGGACTTGAGGGTCGCCGGCAGGAAGTTCATGGACGGGGAGCCGATGAAGCCGGCCACGAACAGGTTGACCGGCTGCTCGTAGAGCTCGCGCGGGGAGGCCACCTGCTGCAGCTCGCCCTTCTTCAGGACGGCCACGCGGTCGCCGAGGGTCATCGCCTCGGTCTGGTCGTGGGTGACGTAGATCGAGGTGATGCCGAGGCGGCGCTGCATCTGGGCGATCTCGGCGCGCATCTGGCCGCGGAGCTTGGCGTCCAGGTTGGACAGCGGCTCGTCGAACAGGAACGCGTCGGCGTCGCGCACGATCGCGCGGCCCATGGCCACACGCTGGCGCTGGCCGCCGGAGAGGTTGCCCGGCTTGCGGTCCAGGTGCTCGTCCAGCTCCAGCATCCTCGAGGCCTCGGCCACCTTGGCCTTGATCTGGTCCTCGGAGAGATTGGCGTCCTTGTTCAGGCGCAGCGGGAACGCGATGTTCTCGAACACGGTCAGGTGCGGGTACAGCGCGTAGTTCTGGAAGACCATCGCGAGGTTGCGGTCCTTGGGCGCCTTCTCGTTGACGCGGTCTCCGCCGATCGTCAGGTCGCCGTCGGTGATGTCCTCGAGGCCGACCACCATGCGGAGCAGGGTGGACTTGCCGCAGCCGGAGGGGCCGACCAGGATCACGAACTCGCCGTCGGCGATGTCCAGGTCGACGCCCTTCACCGCATGGAAGCCGTCGTCGTAGGTCTTGTGGATGTTGTTCAGGGTGATGGAGGCCATCGGTGTGGGTCCTTTCGAAGCGTTGTTCCGGGCCTCAGCCCTTGACGGCGCCGTTGGTCAGGCCGGCCACGATCTGCTTCTGGAAGAAGAGCACCAGGAGCACGATCGGGACGGTCACGATGATCGCGGCGGCCGAGATGGCGCCGGTCGGCGACTCGAACTGGGAGGCGCCCGTGAAGAACGCCAGCGCGGCCGGCACCGGGCGGGCGGCCTCGGTGGAGGTCAGCGAGATGCCGTACACGAAGTCGTTCCAGGCGATGAAGAACGCGATGATCGCGGTCGTGAACACGCCCGGGGCGGCCAGCGGCACGATCACCTTGCGGAACGCCTGCAGCGGGGTGGCGCCGTCCACCTGGGCGGCCTGGTCCAGCTCCCATGGGATCTGCTTGAAGAACGCGGAGAGCGTCCAGATGGAGATCGGGAGGGTCAGGGACAGGTACGGGATGATCAGGCCGATCCAGGTGTCGTACAGCCCGATCGTGCGCCACATGTCGAACAGCGGGGTGACCAGGGAGATCACCGGGAACATGGAGACCATCAGGGAGACGGTCAGCACGAGGCGCTTGCCCGGGAAGTCCAGGCGGGCGATCGCGTAGGCGCAGAGGGTGGCCAGGACGATCGCGATCACGGTGGCGATCACCGAGATGCCCACCGAGTTGCGCAGCGCCGTGAGGAACAGCTCACGGGAGCCGCCCACGAAGATCTCCCTGTAGTTCTCGGTGGACCACTGCGTCGGCAGCAGCTGGCCGTTGGACAGGTCGCCGGGCGTCTTGAAGCTGGTCGCCAGGATGGAAAACACCGGGAACAGGCACCAGATGCCGATCAGGACGGTCAGCACCCACCAGCCGAGAGTGACCTTCCACTTGCCGGAGTCCTTCTTCACGGGAGGCTCGGGGCTGCGGTCCTGCGCAGCCCGGTCCTGCCCGGTGCGGGTCGTGTCAGTGCTTGCCGCGGTGCTCACTTGGAACCTCCTCGGTCGGCGAGGTCCACCTTGAAGCCCTTCACCGCGATGAAGGCCATGAGTGCCACGCACAGGAACAGGATGACGGACACCGCGGAGCCCAGACCGATCTCGAGTCGGGCGATGGACGTGCGGTACGCCAGCAGGGACAGGACCTCGGTGCCGTAGGCGCCGTTGGTCATGATGAACACCGCGTCGAAGATGCGGAACGCGTCCAGGGCGCGGAACAGGACGGCGACCATGATGGCGGCCTTCATGTTCGGCAGGATCACCCGGGTCATGCGCTGCCAGCGGCTGGCGCCGTCCACGGCGGCGGCCTCGGTGAGGTCACCCGGGACCTGGGCCAGTCCGGAGAGCAGCAGCAGGGAGATGAACGGGGTGGTCTTCCAGATCTCGGAGAGCATGATCACGAACAGGGCGGTGGAGCCCTGCGCGAACCAGTTGAGGTCCGCGGTGACGCCCGGCAGCCAGCCGAACCACTCGTTGATGTAGCCGGAGTCGATGGAGAACATGTAGAACCACGCGAACGCGGAGACCACGGTGATGATGCCGTAGGGCACCAGGATCATGGTGCGGACCAGGCCCTTGGTGGACCTGATCGCGTGGTGCATGACCAGGGCCAGCAGGAAGCCGAGCACGAGCTCGACGGCCACGGTGACCACGGTGATCAGCACGGTCACGCCGAGTCCGGCCCAGAACACCTGGTCCGTGAGGATGGTCGCGTAGTTCTGCAGGCCGACGAACTCGCGCTCGCCGGGGGCGGTGAGACGGTAGCTGTACAGCGACTGCCAGAACGCCTGCAGGATCGGGTACAGGACCACGAAGGTCATGATCAGGAACGCCGGCGCCGCCAGCCACATGCCGAGACGGGCCTCGGACTTGGCTCGGGCGGAGCGGACGGGCTTGGTCTTCTTCCCGGTGCGCTCGGGTGCGGTCACGGTGCTCACAGCAGGCGCTCCCCTCGGAGGATCTCCTCGATGAAGGTGTTGGTCTCCGCCGGAGTGCGCTCCGGGTCGATGCCGGACGGCGGCGCGTAGCGCTGCTGGATGGCGGTGGAGACCTCGTTGTAGTACGGCGTCTGGGGACGCGGCTTGGCCATGTCGAGGGACTTCCGGATGGTCTCGGCCATCGGGTAGTCCTCCTTGATGCGCTCGTCCTCGTAGGCCTTCGGGTCCGCGGGCGGGTTGCCGTTGGTCACGAAGTAGTCCGCCTGGTGCTCGGCGGTGGTGATGCAGGAGATCGCGTCCCATGCGAGGTCATGGTGCTGGGACTTCTCGCCGACGCCGAGGTTGATGCCGCCCAGCGGGGGCGCGGCCTCGTGCTCCTCGTCCGTCTGCGGATAGGTGGTCCAGCCGATGTCCTCGGGCAGGTCCTCCGGCAGGTCGCCGCCCTCCACGGAGGCGTTGGTGGCGGCCCACACGAACGGCCAGTTGACCATGAACGAGCCGTTGTCCCCCTGGAACAGGAGCATGGACTCGTTCTCCGCCTGGGTCGGCAGGCCGGGGCCGCCGAGGCCCTTCTTGCCGATGGTGGAGATGATCTCCGCGGCCTTGCGGCCGGCCTCGCTGTCCAGGTCGAGCTTGAGCTCGTCGGCCTTGGCCTCCGGGTTCTCGATGATCTCGGAGCCGCCGCCCACGATCAGCGCGTTGAGCCACACGGACATGGACTCGGCGCGGGCGCCCTGGACGCCCAGTTCCTTGTCCTGGTCCTCGGCGGCCTGGATGAGCTCGTCCCACGTGACGGGCTTGTCCATGTCCAGTCCGGCCTCCTCGGCCACGGACTTGCGGTACCAGAGCAGCTGCGTGTTGGCCCAGAACGGGACGGCGACGAGCTCGTCCTTCCAGGTGGCGCCGGCGAGGGCGCCCTCCAGGGTGTTCTCCTCGGCGGTCTTCTGCAGCTCCTCCGGCACGGGGGCGAGGAAGCCGGGCTCGGCGAGCTCGGGCACGAACGGCGGGTCGAGGGACATGATGTCCATCGAGGTGTCCCCGGCGGCGAGGCGGCGGGTGAGCTGCTCGCGCTGGGACGCGGCGTCGTTGGGGAGCATCGAGGTCTCGATGCGGTACGTGCCGCCGGCCTCGTCGGTGCACTGCCGGGCGATCTCGGCCTGGCCGCCGTCGTCCGGGTTCGTGTACCAGGTCAGCACCGGTGTGCCGCCGTCGTCGGCGGCGCAGCCGGAGAGGACGAGGGCCGAGGCGGCCACCGTCGCCGCCGCGAGCGCCCGTCCCCGGCAGCGCCGTGGGTGGGGATTCGTCATGTCGGGATGTCCTTCGTGTCAGCTGTCCCAGTGATATGCGCTACACCCTATGCCCGTGAGATGCCTCGGGGGCCACCTTTGACCTTCGGGTCGGCTGTGTTTCACGACGACGGCACCTCGGCTCCGGCTGTCAGCTCGCCTTCTCCGCGGCTCGGCGACGACGGCGTCTCGGCACTCGCCGACCCGCCTCGCTCGGCACACGGCGTCTACCGGCGCTTCGTGCGGCCGGTGGGCTCGGCCGTGGTGGGGTCCTCCGGCCAGGGGTGCTTGGGGTAGCGGCCACGCATGTCCGCGCGGACGTGGGCGTAGGCGCCGGACCAGAAGGACGGCAGGTCCGCGGTGACCGCCAGGGGACGCCCGGCGGGCGAGAGCAGGTGGAGCAGCACGGGCAGGCGCCCGTCCGCCACGGCCGGCGTGTCCGTGGCGCCGAAGAACTCCTGGAGCTTGGCGGCCAGGACGGGCTGGCCGTCGTCGCCGACCGCGGGGTACTGCAGGGCGGCGGTGCGCCCGGACGGGATGGGCAGGCCTTCCGGGGCGAGGGCGTCCAGTTCGGAGGCGGCCGGCCAGGGCAGCAGGCCCTGCAGGGAGCCGGCGAGGTCCACACGGGAGCGCGGGGTGCCCGCCAGCACCTGCGCGGCCACGGCGGCGACGAGGTCCTCGTCCCCGGGCCAGCCGCCGCGGCGGACATGTCC
>NZ_JBNFOB010000134.1:0-6374 GCF_057364565.1 Micrococcus sp. LASM2_SD2
CGCCGCCCGTTCGGCGAGCGCGGAGCGCCCCAGTCGCCGGCGGCCAGGCGCTTCATCCAGCGGGTGCGGGTCTTGGCGGGCTGGTCGTCCACGGCGGCCACGAACACCAGATGGGAGCGCCACAGGTGCGCCGTGTTCACGTCCTGCGCGGCCAGGTCCATGAGCAGGCGGAGCACCGCGTCATGGCCGGCGCCCTCTCCCCCGGCGTCCTCCGGGACGGAGACCAGTCCCAGCCCGGCCTCCCGCAGCTGCTGCTGCGCCGCGAACGGCAGGTGCCGCCCCGGCCTCGCGCGCCCCGCTCGCCGCGGCCACGGCGGCGAAGGCGGCGGAGAAGCGGTCGGCGAGGTCGGTGTACGCGGTGCTCATGGCTCCATGCTGGCACGACGACGGCCGGGTGGGCGGAGTGCCCCGGCACGGGTCCGGCGTATGGTCACCGCGGTGACGGAGGCCTCGTTCCGATCGGGAGCCTGCGGCGCACGCTCCCGATCGGAACGAGGGGTCGGGGACGGGGACGGGTGGCGGGTCATGCTCCGAGGCGCCCCCCTCATACCTCCGCGTAGTCGCGCATCGCGTCCGCATCCCAGGGGCGGGGCAGGATCCCGCCCTGGTAGCCGGCGAACCACTCCTCGACCTCCGGCGACTGGTACGCCTCGCGGAGCACTCTGGCCGCCTCCGTCCCGGCGAACTCCGGCCGGGCGCCCACGAGGATCCGGAAGGGCCGTTCGGCCCCTCCGTCCTCGAACACGAGGGCGTCCTCCTTCGTCAGGCCCAGGACCGCGGCGTTCCGCAGGGACAGGAAGCCCAGGTCCACGTCCGGGTGGGTGTTCAGCAGCGCCTGCTGGTCGAGCTCCACCAGGTCCAGCCCGCGCGGATTCGATGCGATCGAGGACTGGGAGACCTCGATGATGCTCTGGTGGTCGTCCTTGAGGGTGATCAGGCCGGCGTCCCGCAGCAGGACGATGGCCCTCCCGTTGTTCGACGGGTCCACCGGAAGCGCGACCGTGGCCCCCTCCGGGATGTCCTCCAGCCTGGAGTGGCGTGCGGAGTACAGCCCGCCCGGCAGCGAGTACACGTAGAACAGCGGCTGCACCTGCGTGCCGTAGTCCTTGTTGAACTGCTTCAGGTAGGCCACGTGCTGGAAGAAGTTGAGGTCGAAGGAGCCCTCGTCCACGGCCTGGTTGGGCTGGATGATGTCCGTGACGTACGTGGGCTTCAGCTCCCAGCCGCGCCGGGCGAGCAGGCCCCGGGCGATCTCCGTCGGCTCCTGGTACGGCTCAGACTCCGTGACGATGATCCGCAGCGTGCGGTCGTCCGGGTCCCGGACCGGCACGGTGTCCGCCGTGCCGGCCACGAGGTCCACGGCGCCGCAGCCGCTCAGCAGGCCGGTGGCCCCGGCCCCGAGGGCGGAGAGGACTCCGGCGCGCACCACGGCACGCCGGGTGGGGAGGTGTGTCTGCAGTCCGGTCATGCCGCTCAGCTCCTCTTGTCCAGCGACCGCGCCCACCGGGCGCCGCCGGTCTGCACCACGGCCACGAGGGCGATCATCAGCAGGATCGCGACCACCATCAGGGCCGGTTCGTAGCGGTAGTAGCCGTAGCGGATCGCGAAGTCCCCGATGCCGCCGCCTCCCACCAGTCCTGCCATCGCCGAGTACGAGATGAAGGAGACCGTCATGATCGTGGCCGAGCCGACGATCGCCGGACGGGCGTCCACCAGGAGGACGTCGCGGATGATCTGGCTGCGCGTGGCGCCCATGGCGCGTGCGGCCTCGACCACCCCCTGGTCCAGCTGCCCCAGGTTCTGCTCCACGAACCGCGCGAAGTACGGGATCGCGTTGATGGTCAGGGGGACGATGACCGCCGCCGTGCCGATCGTGGTGCCGACCACGAAGCGGGTGAACGGAATGATGGCGATCAGCAGGATGAGGAACGGGAAGGACCGGACCACGTTGACGACCGCGTCGACGATCCGATGCGCACGGGGCGTGTAGCGCAGCCCGCGGGGTCCGTGGGTGTGGAGCCAGATCCCCAGGGGCGTGCCCAGCAGCACCGCCAGCGGTATGGCGATGAGGAGCATGACGATCGTCTGGCGCAGGGCGGTCCAGAGTTCGGGCGCCACCTCCACGAGGCGTGCGAGGGTCTCAGCCATGACGGGCCTCCTGCAGGGTCTCGGATGCCGCGCGGGCGGTCTGCCCGCGGTCGAGGACGATCTCGTCCGCGACGAGGTGGGAGCCGATCGAGGTGGTGGGGACGAAGGTGCCGGCCTCGAGCTCGGCGAGCGCGAAGCGCTCCACAATGCGCCCGGCCTCCATCACCACCACGTGGTCGGCGAGGGCCCGGACGACGTTCATCTCATGGGTCACGATCACGGTGGTGATCCCGAGCTCCCGGTTGATGTCGGCGAGGTACTGCAGGACGGAGGCGGTCGTCCTGGGGTCGACCGCCGAGGTCGGCTCGTCGCACAGGAGCACCCCGGGGCGGGTGGCCAGGGCACGCGCGATCGCGACCCGCTGCTTCTGCCCGCCGGACAGGCTCGCCGGGTAGGCCCGGGCCTTGTCCACCAGGTCGACGATCTCGAGCGACTCGAGGGCCCTGCGGCGCCGCTGTTGCGCCGGCACCCCGGAGAACTTCAGCGACAGCTCGACGTTCTGTGCCGCGGTGAGGTTGTTCACGAGGTTGAAGTTCTGGAAGACCATGCCGATCCCGTGACGGGCGCGGCGCAGCTCCTCCGTGGAGAGGGAGGTCAGGTCCACGCCGTCGACCAGCACCTGGCCTGAGGTGGGGCGCTCGAGGAGGTTGATGTTGCGCAGCAGGGTGGACTTCCCGGCTCCGGAGAACCCGATGATGCCCTGGATGCTGCCGGCGGGGATCTCGAGGCTGGCGTCCTCGACGGCGGTGAACGTGCCGCCGGGAACGGCGAACTCGGTGGTGACGTGTCGCAGGCTGATCATCGTGCCTCCTCGCGGGGAGTGGGGACGGCGGAGGGGGTCGGCTCGGGCCTGAAGCCCGCGCCGCGGTGGGTGCTCGGCAGGGTCGGGCCGGCGCCTGTGAGGTTCTCGCGCAGGGTCCGGCCCGGTTCGGGCTCGATCAGGAGGCCGCGACGGCGCAGCTCCGGGCTGACGAGGGCGGAGAAGCGTTCGAGGTCGGCGGGGCGGACCGCGGCGCAGATGTTGAACCCGTCCACGCCGGTCTCGGACTGCCAGCGCTGTAGCTCATCGGCCACCGTCTGTGGCGAGCCGACGATCACGGGGCCGCGGCCGCCGATGCTGACAAACTCGGCCACCTCGCGCACGGTCCATGCGCGGTCCGGGGACTGGGTGGTGAAGGCGGCGAGCGCGGTGCGGGAGGTCTCGTTCTCCACGTGCTCCAGCGGCTGGTCCGGGTCCAGGCCGGCCAGGTCCACACCGGTCCACCCGCCGAAGAGCGCCAGGGCCCCCTCGACGTCCACGTACTGCGTGTAGTCGGCGAACCGTGCCTGGGCCTCTTCGTCCGTCTCGGCCACCACCACGGTGACCATGGCGAACACCCGGATGGCGTCCACGGGACGGCGGGCCGTCTCCAGCTCGGCCCGCGTCTGCTCCACGAACCGCGCACGTGCGCCGTGGTGGGGCCGATGTAGAAGACCGCCTCGGCATGGTCCCGGGCGAACCGGCGGCCGCGCGGGGAGCCGCCGGCCTGGAAGAGGAACGGGGTGCCCTGCGGGCCCGGATGGGCGAGCGGGACGCCGGGCAGGCGGATGTGTTCCCCGTCCGCCCCCACGGGGTGGACCTTCGCCGGGTCGGAGAAGACTCCCGCGGTGGCGTCGGCGAGGACGGCGCCGGGCTCCACGGCACCCTCGAACTGGCGGTACATCGCGTCGAGGTACTCGTCGGCGCGGTCGTAGCGCTCGTCATGCGGCAGCTGGCACTCCAGCCCCAGGTTCCGGGCGGCGGAGTCCTGGTAGCTGGTCACGATGTTCCAGCCGATGCGCCCCCGGGTGAAGTGGTCCAGGGAGGCGAGCGTGCGGGCCAGCAGGTAGGGCTGCTCGTAGGTGACGGAGGCGGTGATGCCGAAGCCGACCCGATCGGTCACCGCGGCCATCGCGGAGACCGCGCTGAAGGGGTCGAGCAGCGGCCACTGCACGCCGCCGCGGACGGTGGCGTCCACTCCCCCGCCGTACACGTCGTAGAGGCCGAGGATGTCCGCGAGGAACAGGGCGGAGAAACCGCCCTCCTCCACCGTGCGGGCCAGGTCCGTCCAGTACGAGAGCCGGTCGAACTCGGCGATGCGGGAATCGGGGTGGCGCCACAGCCCCGGGGACTGGTGCACGGGCGTCATCATGTCGAATGCGCAGAGCTGGAATCCGGTTCCCTCCCGGTCGGCGGCCTGCGTGCTGCGGGTCGTCGCGGTACTCATCGGGCACCTCCGTCCGCGTCGATGCGGTCGTCGGCGTCCGCGCTGTCCTCGGTGCCGTCGGCGCCTGCGCCGCCCCCGGCCCCGTCCTGCGTCGTGCCCGGCGCCTGCGGGGCGTCGCCGATCGCGTTCAGGCCCTCGGGCAGGGTGCCGTTGACGAACCAGTCGCCCACGGACCGGGCGCGGAACGGGATCGGATTGTGGGTGGCCACCGTCTGCGCGTTGCGCCAGAACCGGTCCAGCGCCTTGCCCGCCCTGGTGTTGGAGGCGCCGCCGGCGTGGAACAGCTCCGAGGTCGCGCGGATGGCGGCCTCCGGGACGGTCACCTGGGCCTGCTCGACGGCCAGCTCGGCCGCATAGATCTCCAGGGCCAGGTCCTGCTCCGTGACGTCGTCGTCCTCTCCCCTGTTCACCCGCCCGCGCTCGGCTCGGACCCGGTCCGCGGCCTTGATCGCGGCGTCCAGGGCGTCGGCGGCGTGGAGCACCGTGGCGGTCACGGCGAAGGCCGTGGAGGCGATCCTGCCGACCGCCTCCTGGATCAGCGGGTCGTCCCGGAAGAGCGCACCCGAGCCGGTGTTGAAGGTGCGGGTGCGGCGGCGGACCAGCTCGGCGGCGGTGTCCCGTGCGCCGGTGGCGATGCCCGCCAGCACGGCGAGCAGGAACAGCTGGAAGTAGGCGGCCTCGATCACGGCCTCGGCCGTGCCGGTCTGCCGCTCGAACACGTCGGCCCGGTCCACGGGGACCCGGGTGAACACGGCGGTGCCGGTGGCGGTGAGCCGCTGGCCGAAGCCGTCCCAGTCGTCGTAGAGCTCCACGCCCTCGTGGTCCACGGGCACCACGGCGAAGCAGCGTCCGGAGGTGGGGCGGCCGTCGTCGTCCGTCACGGCGGCGGAGACGCGGGTGTGGGTGGAGAACAGGGAGGCGGTGGCGTAGCCCTTGCGCCCGGTGAGGACGGCGTCGCCGTCCGGCAGCCGTTCGAGCGTGGTGTTCAGGGTGCCCAGGGCGTTGCCCGAGGTCTCCGTGGACGCGTTGCCCACGGTGGCGCCCTCCAGGACCAGCCGGTACCAACGGTCCTGCTGCGGTGCGGCCTTGTGGCGCAGGGACTCGAGGAAGCCGTAGTGCGAGCGGTACTGATGGGCCACGTTCGAGTCCGCGGCGGCCAGGTCCACCAGCAGCGCTGCCAGGGTCCGCACGCTCACCTCGGGACCCCCGTGCGAGCGCGGCACCCGGAGGGTGGCGAAGCCGGCCGCGTTGAGCTCACGGATCTCCTCATAGGGGAGGGTGCGCTGCACGTCCCGGTCGGCGGCACCGGCGGCGATGCGCTCGAAGATCGGTGCGAACCGCCGGCGCAGCGCCGTGAGGTCGGCCGTGTCCGGGACGTCCGGACGGACCTGGAGAGGCGGACGGGTGGGGACCGCGTTCACGGTCGGGTCGTGAGGGGCGGCAGTGCGCAGAGACATGCTCGTGCTCCTTTCCATCGGTCCCGGCGGTAGCACCGTCCCGCCCCCTGGGGCACAGGGGTCGCGGAGGTTGCTGCGGCGTCGTCGATCCGGGTCTCTCGGCCGCTCTGGATGGGTCGGACCCAGCAGAACACGGCACCGGCGGACCACGGAAGCAGCCCCTCGCCACGGCGTCACGGCGAGCCCCGCCGGGCACCCGGAACGCCCCGGCTCCACGCATGTGACCCGAGACGACCCACCCCCTCCCGCCAGCCGAACGCAGATCCTGCACCGCGCCGGAACAGCCCCTACAGTGGCTCGCGCACACCATCCAGAGCGGCACCAGAGACCTGGCTCCTCGACGCCGCAGCAACCCGGCTCCGCCGCCCGTGGAGCGCGGGTGCTCCCGCCAGGACCGATGGAAGGAGAACCCCGCATGCCCGCCTCCGCCACTGACGCACAGACACCCGCGCTGGACGCCGCCGGCGCTGAGCAGCTGCCCGCGCCACCGCCGACGTCGTCCGCGGCCCGAAACGACGGCGTC
>NZ_JBNFOB010000135.1:0-6273 GCF_057364565.1 Micrococcus sp. LASM2_SD2
GGCACCTGCTTCCTCGGCGTCGTGGACCCCGACGACGGCCCGGAGGCCCCGCTGCGCGCCGTCGCCTGGGTCGGGGTCGAACGTAGTGCCCCTGGCGATCCCGGCGCCGCCCGCCACGCCCTCACCCTGGCAGGGCCGCCGCCGCGCTGCGGCGTCGCTTCGGCTCCCTCTACGGCCCGGCGGACCAGGTGCTGGGCATCGAGGCGATGCTCGGCGCCCGTGGCCACCGGCCGCGCTCCGTGCGCCCGGACCAGCCGTTGATGGTGGCGCGGGGCGACGGCTCTGTCCGGGCGAGCCCGACGCTGCGGCAGGCCCGGCCCGCGGACCTGGACACGGTCCTGCCGGCCTCCGCGGCGATGTTCGAGGAGGAGCTCGGCTTCTCCCCGCTGCGGCAGGGCGCCGCCGCGTACCGGGACCGCATCCACCGGCTCATCCAGACCGGCCGCGTCCTGATCGAGCCGGGGGAGGAGCCCGGGGCGCTGCCCGCCTTCAAGGCGGACCTCGGCGGGCTCAGCCTGGACTGCGTGCAGGTCCAGGGCGTGTGGGTGCGGCCGGACCGCCGCGGCGAGGGACTGTCCGCACCGGCGATGGCCGCCGTGGTGGAGTACGCCGCGAGGACGGCCGACGCGGTGAGCCTCTACGTCAACGCGTACAACGAGCCGGCCATGCGCGCCTATGCGCGGGTGGGCTTCGAGCAGGTCGGGACGTTCGCCACGGTGCTGTACTGAGGGTCGCCGTCCGGTTCTCGGCGGCGGTCCCGGCCGGTCGCAGAGTGCGGGCGGCGCGGCGCTGCGCCGGGGAGGGAGGCCGGGACGGGTCGGCCCGCGCCCTGTCCGGGCGATAGGATCGCCCGGAGAATCCCCCGTGCCCGCGAGACGGGCGGGCCCCCGCACGACTCGAAGGAGTCCCACGCATGGCACTGCGCATGTCCACCCTGTTCCTCCGGACCCTGCGCGACGACCCGGCCGACGCCGAGGTCGCGAGCCACAGGCTGCTCGTCCGCGCCGGCTACATCCGCCGCGCCGGCTTCGGCACCTTCACCTGGCTGCCGCTGGGCCTGCGTGTGCTGCGCAAGGTTGAGGCGGTCGTCCGCGAGGAGATGGACGCCATCGGCGGCCAGGAGGTCCACTTCCCTGCGCTGCTGTCCAAGGAGCCCTACGAGGCCACCGGGCGCTGGGACGAGTACGGGGACGGGATCTTCCGCCTGCAGGACCGCCGCGGGAACGACCACCTGCTGGCCCCCACCCATGAGGAGATGTTCACCCTCCTGGCGAAGGACCACTTCTCCTCCTACAAGGACCTGCCGGCGTACCTGTACCAGATCCAGACGAAGTACCGCGACGAGGCCCGCCCCCGTGCCGGCCTGCTGCGCGTGCGCGACTTCATCATGAAGGACTCCTACTCCTTCACCGTGGACGAGGCCGGGCTGCAGGAGGCCTATGAGGCCCACCGCGGCGCGTACGAGCGGATCTTCGCCCGTCTCGGCCTGGAGGTCGTGGCCGTGGAGGCGACCGCCGGTGCCATGGGAGGCTCCCGTTCCGAGGAGTTCCTGCACCCCTCGCCGATCGGCGAGGACACCTATGTGGAGTCCCCGGGCGGCTACCGCGCCAACGTGGAGGCTGTGACCTCCGTGGCCCCGGAGCCGATGTCCGAGGAACAGATGGCCGCGCTGCCCTCCGCCGAGGTCAAGGACACCCCGGAGTCCACCACCATCGCCGCCCTCGTGTCCGTCGCCAACGAGCTGGACCCCCGCGACGACGGCCCCTGGACCGCTGGCGACACCCTCAAGTGCGTGGTGCTCACCGCGGTGCTGGACGGCGGAGAGCGCCGCCAGTTCGTGGTGGCCGTCCCCGGCGACCGCGACGTGGACCTCAAGCGCCTCGAGACCACCGCCGGCCCGGCCCTGGGGCTGACCGGAGAGCCCGGCATCGAGGCCGCCACCGAGGAGGACCTCGCCTGCCACCCCTCCCTGGTGAAGGTTACATCGGTCCCGGTGCGGGCCCGGACGGACAGAGGGTGCTCGGGGCCGAGGGCTCCGTGTCCGGGCTGCCGTTGTTGGTCGACCCCCGCATCGCCGCCGGCACCACCTGGATCACCGGCGCCAATGCGGACCAGAAGCACGTGTTCGGCCTCGTCGCCGGCCGGGACTTCGGCTGGGACGGCGTCGTCGAGGGCACCGTGGTCCGTGACGGCGACGCGGCCCCGGACGGCAGCGGTGCGCTCACCACCCGCCGGGGCATCGAGATGGGCCACATCTTCCAGCTCGGCCGCAAGTACGCCGAGGCGCTGGACCTGAAGGTCCTGGACCAGAACGGCAAGCAGGTCGTGGTGACCATGGGCTCCTACGGCATCGGCGTCACCCGCGCCGTCGCCGCGCTCGCCGAGACCTACCGGGACGAGAAGGGACTGGTGTGGCCTCGGGCGATCGCTCCGGCGGACGTGCACGTGGTGGTCGCGGCCAAGGGCGCCGACGCCTACGCCTACGCCGAGCAGCTCACCGCGCAGCTCGAGGAGGCCGGCCTCAGCGTCCTGCTGGACGACCGCACCAAGGTCAGCCCCGGCGTGAAGTTCAAGGACTTCGAGCTCATCGGCATCCCGACCGCCGTCGTGGTCGGCCGCGGCCTCACCGCGGGTGTCCTCGAGATCAAGGACCGCGCCGCCGGAGAGACCCGCGAGGTCTCCGTGGACGACGTCGTGGCGGCCGTGTCCGAGGCCGTCTCCGCCGACACGGAAGCCTGAGCCGAGGTGGACCTGTTCGGTCCGGTGGAGCTCACCCTCGGCCTCGTGCTGATGGTGGTGCTCGCCGGGCTGGCGGCCGGGTGGATCGACGCGGTCGTCGGCGGGGGAGGGCTGCTCCAGCTGCCCGTGGTCATGCTCATCCCGGGCCTGACCCCGGTGCAGGCGCTGGCGACCAACAAGATGGGGTCGGTGTTCGGCACGGCCACCTCCGCGGCCACCTACGTCCGGCGGGTCAGGCCCGACCTGCGCACGGCCGGGGCCACCGCGGCGGTGGCGCTGGCCGCGAGCTTCGGCGGCGCCCTCGTGGCCGCCGTCCTGCCGGCCGCCGTCATCCGGCCCGTCATCCTCGTGGCCCTGGTGGCGGTGGCCGTCTTCACCGCCGTCCGTCCGCAGCTGGGCCACTCCCATCAGCTGAGGTTCACCGGTGCCGCGCATCTGGTGCGGGCCCTGCTCATCGGCCTCGTGATCGGCTTCTACGACGGGGTCCTGGGGCCGGGCACCGGCACGTTCCTCATCATCGCCCTGGTCACCGTGCTCGGCTACGACTTCCTGCACGGCTCGGCCACCGCCAAGATCGTCAACCTCTGCACCAACCTGGGCGCCCTGGCGTTCTTCCTGCCGCAGGGCCACGTGGTGCTCGGCCTCGGCCTGCTGCTGGGCGTCTCCAACCTCGCCGGCGGCTACCTGGGCGCCCGCATGGCCATCGCCCGCGGCACCGGGTTCATCCGCGTGGCCTTCCTCGTGGTGGTCGCCGCGCTCATCGTGCGTCTGGGATGGGACACCCTGGCCCCGCTGCTCGGTTGAGGGGCACGGGGCGGGCCGCCGCCCGGCCGAGCACGCCGAGCGGTCCGGGTCCGGCTCCGGGAGTCTTCGGGGCGGGGTGCGGCCGGCTCCAGGAGCCGCCGAGGAGGGAACCGGCCCGCTCCGGTATGGTGTCCAGGTCCCGCCCCGGTCATCATCGCCGGGACGGACCCGAGAAGTGAAGGAGAGCACCGCCGTGCAGGAGCAGAACGAGTCCGCCGCCGGGACCCCGCAGCAGGCGCTGGAGCAGATCGTGGCCGCCGCCGTGGAGCCTGAGGGGTTCGTGGTGGAGAGCGCGGTCGTCACCGGCGCCACGGACGTCCCCACCGTGCAGGTCACCGTGGACCGGGCCGAGGGCACCGAGGGTGTGGACATGGACACTGTGGCCCGGCTGTCCGGGCTCGTCTCCGCGGCGCTGGACGCCCAGGGCGAGTCCGTGCCCGGCGTCGGTACGGGGGAGTACCTGCTGGAGGTCACCTCGGCCGGCGTCGAGCGTCCCCTCACGGAGCACCGTCATTGGCGGCGCAGCGTCGGCCGGCTCGTGGAGGTCTCCGTGGACGGGGCCGACCCGATCACCGCCCGCGTGCTCGAGGTCGGCGAGGACGAGGTCGAGCTCGCCGAGCACCGCCCCGGAGCGAAGAAGGGCATGCCCGCCAAGACGCTGCCCGCGGTCCGCGTCCCGTTCGCGCAGCTGGGGCCCGGCACCGTCCAGGTAGAGTGGGGCGGAAGTCAGCAGTCCACCGGCGCCGCCCGTCAGGGCGACCGCCCGGCAGATCCGACGGAGGCATAAGTGGATATCGACATGAGCGCGCTGCGCATGCTGGAGAAGGAGCGGGAGATCCCGCTCGAGAAGCTCGTCCCCACCATCGAGCAAGCGCTGCTGACGGCGTACCACCGTACGCCGGGCGCCGTGAAGCAGGCCCGCGCGGAGATCGACCGCAAGAGCGGCCACGTGACCATCTGGGCCACGGAGGTCGAGGAGGACGGCACTCCGATCGGCGAGTTCGACGACACCCCGAACGGCTTCGGCCGGATCGCCGCCTCCACCGCCCGCCAGATCATCCTCCAGCGCCTGCGCGACGTGGACGACGAGAAGGTCCTCGGCGAGTTCCGCGGCAAGGAGGGCGAGCTCGTCTCCGGCGTCATCCAGCAGGGCAACAACGCCCGCATGATCCAGGTCAACCTCGGCACCCTCGAGGCCGTCCTGCCCCCGCCCGAGCAGGCCCCCGGGGAGGACTACCGCCACGGCCGGCGCCTGCGCGCCTACGTGGTCTCCGCCGTGCGCGGGGCCAAGGGCCCGTCCGTGACCCTGTCCCGTTCGCACCCCAACCTCGTGCGCAAGCTGTTCGAGCTCGAGGTGCCCGAGATCGCCGACGGCGCCGTGGAGATCACCTCCCTGGCCCGCGAGGCAGGCCATCGCACCAAGATGGCCGTGAAGGCCATGCGTCCGGGCATCAACGCCAAGGGTGCGGCGATCGGTGAGATGGGCACCCGCGTGCGCGCCGTCATGACCGAGCTGAACGACGAGAAGATCGACATCGTCGACCACTCGGACGACCCGGCCACCATGATCGCCAACGCGCTGTCCCCGGCGAAGGCCGTGTCCGTAAAGATCCTCGACGAGGCCGCGCACTCGGCTCGCGTGGTGGTCCCGCAGCACCAGCTGTCCCTGGCCATCGGCAAGGAGGGACAGAACGCCCGTCTCGCCGCGAAGCTCACCGGCTGGCGCATCGATATCGTCGGCGACGGCGCGGAGGCCGATCAGGCCTGAGCGCCGAGACCCGGCGGCGGACGGGCATGGCCGACCCGCTGTGACGGCCCGCACACGACCGGGTGTGCGGGCCGTCGTCGTGGTGTGGCACGGGTCCCCTGAGGGCGCGATTCCGGTGCGGACGCGCTAGACTTGCACGGGTCCGCCTTCGGGCACCCCCTGCATGCAGGGGTCCGTCCCCGCAGCGCAGAGGAGTTCCGCATGACGTCGCAGACGCCGGTGCGGACCTGCGTCGGGTGCCGGAAGAGAGCGGATCAGACAGAGCTGGTGCGCGTGGCCCTGGACCGCAGCACGGACCCCCCATCCGTGCAGTGGGACGAGGCACGTCGCCGCCCCGGCCGCGGTGCATGGCTGCACCGCGACCCGGAGTGCGCGGCACGCGCCCTCGCCCGCGGCGGTTTCGCCCGGTCCTTCCGGACCCGGGTGGACACCGCGGCGTTCGAGGAGGCGCGCCGGCTGAAGAGACAAGACGACGAAGGCGGGTCAGAGATCTGATGCGTACCCGATGAGCACTGAAGCATGAGTGCCCAACGATGAACATCACCCCCTGCTGTCAGGCAGGCCGCGCGGCGGCGTCGACCCCGATGCACGCCCCGGCCTGGGACATCACCGACGGTCTCAAGGCGGACTGAACGAGGACCACATCTCCTCCGTTCGGCCCCGCTAAGGAGGCCAGAACAGGAGAAACGTGGCCAAGGTCCGCGTCCACGAGCTCGCCAAGGAGCTCGGCATCCCTTCCAAGGAGGCCTTGAGCAAGCTCAAGGAGCTCGGCGAATTCGTCAGCTCGGCCTCCTCCACGATCGAGCCCCCGGTCGTGAAGAAGCTCCGCAACGCCTACGCCGGCTCCAACGCCGGCGGCGCTGCCGCATCCGGCTCCAAGCCCTCGGCGGCGGAGCCAAAGAAGCCCGCGGCCTCCCCCGGCCGCCCCCCACGTCACCTGCGTCCGCGGCCCCCGAAGCCGG
>NZ_JBNFOB010000136.1:0-6257 GCF_057364565.1 Micrococcus sp. LASM2_SD2
GCTCGAACAGGTCGATGGCCTGTTCTCGTTGTTCTGGTGTGAGTTTCGATGGTGCTGGCACAGCACTGCTCCCCGGGTGAGTCGGACTTGAATAGGAGTCCAACTTCCGGGGAGCAGTGCAGGTGACGTCCCGTCGTCGTCGTGGAGGGGCCGCCGGCGGAGGACGGCCCGTGTGCTCACATGACGAGCTCGACGGTGCCGGCGGCCTTGTCGTGCAGGCTGCGGCCGTCCGGGTCCACGATCATCAGGGGCAGCACCAGGCACAGCAGGACTGTGCGCACCAGGATCCGGTGGACCGGTGCGGTGGAGCCGCCGCCGAGCCGCACCACCTGGATGCGCACGAGGGCCTTGCCCACGGTGGTGGCGAGCACGGTCAGGCCGACCACGTGCATCACGGCCAAGACGATCAGGGTCGCCAGGGCGTCCCCGGCGAAGAACACGTTGGAGACCACCAGGGCGATCGCCCAGTCGATGCAGATCGCCCCGATGCGACGGGCGGGCCGGGCCAGGGAGCTCGGGCCGGACTCCGGCAGGCCGAGGCGTTCGCCGGGCCAACGTCCGGCTTGGATGTTGCCGCCGGGGCCGTCCACCCATCCGGCCATCTCACGGCGAGTGATCAGGGGCTCGCCGCGGCGGTCCCGCGCGTTCGGCTGCTTCGGTGTGTTCTCTTCTCTGGCCACCACACCAGCCTAGTCGGGGCCGCGCCGGAGGCCCTCCGGCGCACCGCCCGGCACGTCACACGACCCGGCCGTCGGCGCCACTGTGTTACACGGCGGAAACATCCAGGGCATGACCCCGTCATGCCGCTCACGTAGGGTGAGGGACGTCCCGCGTTGGAGAGAGACCTCCGGCGGGCCGCCCCCCACTGCCGCACAAGGAAGGTCAGGCGAGAACAATGTTCAGCTCTGTCGAGGAAGTCCTCACGTTCATCAAGGAGGAGGGCGTCGAGTTCGTGGACATCCGCTTCACCGACCTTCCCGGCGTCCAGCAGCACTTCAACATCCCGGCCAAGACCGTGGACGAGGACTTCTTCCGCGACGGCCAGCTCTTCGACGGCTCCTCGATCCGCGGCTTCGCCGGCATCGCCGAGTCGGACATGCAGCTGATCCCGGACATCGCCACCGCCTACGTGGACCCGTTCCGCATCCGCAAGACGCTCGCGATGAACTTCTCGATCGTGAACCCCCGCACCGGTGAGCCCTACCACCGAGACCCGCGCGGCGTCGCCCAGCGCGCCGAGGAGTACCTGACCTCCTCCGGCATCGCGGACACCGCGTTCTTCGCCCCCGAGGCCGAGTTCTTCATCTTCGACGACGTCCGCTACGAGTCCTCCCCGCAGGGCTCCTTCTACAAGGTCGACTCGGAAGAGGCCTGGTGGAACGCCTCCCGCGAGGAGGAGGGCGGCAACCTCTCCCACAAGACCCCGGTGAAGGGAGGCTACTTCCCGGTGGCCCCGACCGACAAGCAGGCGGACCTGCGCGACGAGATCTGCGCAGTCCTCGCCGAGGTCGGCCTCGAGGTCGAGCGCTCCCACCACGAGGTGGGCGCCCCGGGCCAGGCGGAGATCAACTACAAGTTCAACACCCTGACCCACTCCGCCGACGACATCCTGAAGTTCAAGTACGTCGTCAAGAACGTGGCCGAGCAGTTCGGCAAGTCCGCCACCTTCATGCCGAAGCCGGTCTTCGGGGACAACGGCTCGGGCATGCACTGCCACCAGTCGCTGTGGACCGACGGTGAGCCGCTGTTCTACGACGAGAAGGGCTACGCGAACCTCTCCGACACCGCCCGCTGGTACATCGGCGGCCTGCTCAAGCACGCCTCCGCCGTCCTGGCGTTCACCAATCCGACCGTGAACTCCTACCGCCGCCTGGTGAAGGGGTTCGAGGCCCCGGTGAACATGGTCTACTCGCAGGGCAACCGCTCCGCCGGCATCCGCATCCCGATCACCGGCTCCAACCCGAAGGCCAAGCGCATCGAGTTCCGCGCCCCGGACGCCTCCGGCAACCCGTACCTGGCCTTCGCGGCCCAGCTGATGGCCGGCCTGGACGGCATCCGGAACCGCATCGAGCCGGCCGAGCCGATCGACAAGGACCTCTACGAGCTGCCGGCCGAGGAGGCCGCGGACATCCAGAAGGCCCCGGCCTCGCTGGAGGAGGCCCTGGACGCCCTCGCCGAGGACCATGAGTTCCTCCTCGCCGGCGACGTCTTCACCGAGGATCTCATCGAGGCCTGGATCGAGTACAAGCGCGAGACCGAGATCGCCCCGCTCGCCGCCCGCCCGAACCCCTACGAGTTCGAGCTGTACTACTCCTGCTGACCTGTCCGGCGTCCGGTCCCTGAGGACCCGCGCCGCGCGCCCCGCAGCTCCTCCGGAGGGTGCGGGGCCGGTCGTCGTGCACGGGCGGCGGACGCCGGCGACGACCGGACATGAGGCCGTCCGCCGCGGGACGCTGGCGGACTCGCCCGCGGAATAACAACGACGGCCCGGACGCTGGCACTGTCGACCACTCTCGTCTGCCCCCTACGGAGGACCGCCATGACCGCGCTGCCGATCTCGATGCTCGACCTGGCCACCGTCAAGCCGGGACGGACGGTGGCGCAGGCCCTGTCCGAGTCCGTGGAGCTCACCCGGGCCGCCGAGCGGGAGGGCTTCACGCGTGTCTGGTTCGCCGAGCACCACAACATGCCGGGCATCGCGTCCTCGGCCACGGCGGTGCTGTTGGCGCACGTGACGACGCAGACCGAGAAGATCCGCCTGGGCTCCGGCGGCGTGATGCTGCCGAACCACTCGCCGCTGGTGATCGCCGAGCAGTTCGGCACCCTCGCGGAGCTGCACCCGGGCCGCATCGACCTCGGCCTGGGCCGCGCGCCCGGCACGGACCAGCGCACCCTGCAGGCGCTGCGCCGCTCCCCGGAGGCCGCCGAGGACTTCCCGCAGGACGTGCAGGAGCTGCAGGGCTACCTGCGCGGCGAATCCCGGATCCCCGGTGTGGACGCCTACCCGGGCAAGGGGACGGACGTGCCCCTGCACATCCTCGGCTCCTCGACCTTCGGCGCCCAGCTGGCGGCACGCCTGGGCCTGCCCTACGCGTTCGCCAGCCACTTCGCCCCGGACATGCTCGAGCACGCCGCCCGGATCTACCGGGAGACCTTCCAGCCCTCTGCTCAGCTGGCCGAGCCGCACTTCATGGCCGCCATGAACGTGGTGGCCGCGGACACGGAGGACGAGGCCCGCGCCGAGTACGAGCACGCCCTGCGCCTGCGCGTGCAGATGCTCGTGGGCCGCGGCCGGGACCTCACCGAGGACGAGCTGGACCTACTCATGGACTCCCCCGCCGCCGCCCAGGTGGTCCGCATGGTGCGGCACACCGCCGTCGGCACCGGAGAGCAGGCCGCCGCGCACGTGCGGGACTTCGCCGCGCAGACCGGCGCGGACGAGGTCATGGTCACCGCGATGGCGCCGAGCCTTGAGGTCCGCCGTCGGACCGTCGAGCTGCTCGGCGAGCACGTGGTCCGCGGCTGAGACCCGTTCCGCCGTGCCCGTCCGGCCCCGGACGGGAGTGTGGCTGACGGGCCGGGCACCGCGGCGTCAGAGGCCGTAGAAGTGCTTCTCGAACACCTGGCGGGCCCGGCGCATCACACGCCTGACGTGCTCCTCGAACGCCGCGGAGGTGGTCTCCGGGCCGGCGCACCAGCGGGCCAGCGCCGCCATGTCCCGGGAGTTCGAGGGCAGCACGTCCGAGGCTTTGCCGGACCAGAGGTACCCGGCGGCGCGGATGCGGCTGCACAGCGACCAGGCCGTCTCGAGCGCCTCCGCGTCCGCGGCCGGCAGCAGGTCCAGCGAGGCCAGGGCCCGCAGGGCCGGCAGCGTGGACGTGGTCCGCAGCGAGGAGTGCTCCCCGGCATGGCGGAGCTGCAGGGTCTGCACGAGCCACTCGACGTCCGAGAGCCCTCCCGGGCCGAGCTTCACGTGCCGGGCCGGCTGCACGCCGCGCGGCAGCCGCTCTGACTCCACCCGGGCCTTGATCCGGCGGATCTCCCGCAGGTCCCCGGCAGAGAGCTCTCCCGCGTAGCGGACCTGGTCCGCCCAGGCGGCGACCTCCTCCAGCAGACCGGCGTCCCCGGCGAGCGGCCGGGCACGCAGCAGCGCCTGGCGCTCCCAGACCTCCGCCCAGCGGCGGTAGTACTCACGGTAGGAGTCCAGGGACCTCGCGAGCGGGCCCTGCCGGCCCTCGGGCCGCAGGTCCGCGTCCACCACCAGGGTCGGCTCCCCCGGCAGCGGCGGCTGAGCCGGCTGCTTGAGCAGCGCGGTGAGCTGCTTGGCGATCCGCACCGCCTGCTGCTGCGCGGCATCCGGATCCGCGCCGCGCGGGGACGGTGCACGAACATGGCGTCCAGGTCCGAGCCGTAGGTGATCTCGCGTCCGCCCTGGCGGCCCATGGCCACCACCGCGACGTCGGTGAGCAGCTCCTCCTCCTGCTCGAGGGAGACCAGGCAGATCTGCAGGGCGCCGACCACGGCCACATGGTCCACGTCGCTCAGGGCGCGGACGGTCTGCTCGAGGTCGATGTGGTGGGAGGCGTCGGCCAGGGCCACGCGGAGGATCTCCCGCCGGCGGGCCTGCCGGACGTGGCGGACCACATGGGCGGGCTCCTCGGTGTCGTCCCGGCGGGACAGCACGGCACGGGCCTGCTTCCACAGCGCCTCCGCGTCCACCGGCTCCAGCTGACGGTCGTCCCCGAGCCAGGCGGCGGACTCCGGCGAGTGCTCCAGCAGGTCGCCGATGAACCGGGAGCTGGACAGGACGCCGCACAGGCGCTTGGCCGCGGCGCTGGAGTCCCGCAGCATCCGCAGGAACCACGGGCTCTGGCCCAGCGACTCGGAGAGCCGGCGGAAGGCCAGCAGGCCGCCGTCCGGGTCCGGGCCGTCCGCGAACCAGCCGAGCATGACCGGCAGCAGCTGGCGCTGCATGGAGGCCCGGCGGGACACGCCCTGGGTGAGCGCCTCGATGTGCCGCAGGGCGCCCTTCGGATCCCGGTAGCCCAGCGCGGCCAGGCGCTCCTGCACGGCCTCGGCGGTGAGCTTGACCTCGTCGTCGGACAGCGCCGCCGTGGTGGACAGCAGCGGGCGGTAGAAGATCCGCTCGTGCAGCTCGCGCACCTCGCGGCGAACGGTGCGGAAGTCCGCGGACAGCCCCTTGGCGTCCGCGTGCCGCTCCTCGCCTGGGGCCTGCATGGAGCGGGCGACCACACGCAGCGCCTCCTCCTTCTTCGGCATCAGGTGGGTGCGGCGCAGGTGGACCAGCTGGATGCGGTGTTCGAGGGTGCGCAGCCACCGGTAGCGAGCGGCGAAGGCCTCGGCGTCACGGGTGGAGATGTAGGAGGCGTCATGGAGGCGCTCGATGGCCTCCAGGGTCGAGCGCACCCGCACGGACTCGTCCGCGCGGCCGTGGACCAGCTGGAGTAGCTGGGCGGTGAACTCCACGTCCCGCAGGCCGCCGGCGCCGAGCTTGATCTCCCGGTCCCGCTCGGCATGAGCGATGTTGTCCATCACGCGCCCGCGCATCTTCTGCACGTTCTCCACGAAGCCCTCCTGCGTGGAGGACTTCCACACCAGCGGCCACATGCGCTCCATGTACTCCGCGCCGAGCTCGCGGACCCGGCGATCGGGCGGGCCTTCAGCAGCGCCTGGAACTCCCAGCCGTGGGCCCAGCGCCGGTAGTACTCGGCGTGGGACTCCACGGTGCGGGACAGCGCGCCGTCCTTGCCCTCCGGGCGCAGGTTGGCGTCCACCTCCCACAGGTTGGGCTCCGGCGCGGAGCCGTAGACGACCCTGCCGATGCCGCCGGCCATCTCCGCGGCCACCACGGCGGCCTGCGTCTCGTCCTGCCCCTGGCCGGCGGCGTGCACGAAGATCACGTCCACGTCGGAGATGTAGTTGAGCTCCCGGGCGCCGCACTTGCCCATCCCGATCACGGCGATCTCCAGGGTCTCGGCCGCCTCGCCGTGCCGCTCCACCGCGGCGCCGGCCACCGCGAGCGCGGCGTCAATCGCGGCTCCGGCCAGGTCCGCCAGCCAGGCGGAGACGGACGGCTCGATCAGCGTGGGGTCCGCGGAGTCCAGGTCCTGCAGGGCGATCGCCGTGAGCTGACGGCGGTAGGCCGGCGCAGGGCGACCGCCGCCTCGGCACCGGTCTGTGCGGCCACGGGGCGTTCCGGCCTCCGGGTCCGCGCCGGACCGACTCCGAGCAGCAGG
>NZ_JBNFOB010000137.1:0-6228 GCF_057364565.1 Micrococcus sp. LASM2_SD2
GGACAGGGCGGCGGCGCTCAGGACGGTGGCGGCGGAGGCCGCTGCGGTGCGGCGGGTGCGGTGCGTCGAATGCATGGGGATGGGTCTTCCTTCGTCGTGTGGCCCGCGGGCGCGGCGATGCGCTCGGGGCGCCGGCGGGGGACCTGTCCACCCGACACGGTCTGGGTGAACCCAGAATGAGCACAGCGTTGCTGCGGGTGCACGCGGAGCCGAACGGCCGTCGTCGGGACCTCAGGAGGTGCGGAGACGGCGGCCCGCGGACCGGCCGTCGGTGTGTCAGCGGTGTCGCCCGCATGTCTGTGTGCCCTAGGTCGGATATGCCGGCGTGCGAGGCGATCGTTCCGACCCGGCGCACACAGTCGTGGCTGGACGGCGCCGGCTCGCCGCGGCGGCGCCTTCCGTCCACGGCGTCTGCCGGACGGCTTAGGCTGGTGGGGCCATGAACGACCTCTTCACCTCCGCCGCGGACTCCGACGACGGCCCCTCGCCCTCCGGCGCCGGCCGCACCTCCGGGGTGTCCCGGCAGGTGGAGGCCTCCGTGCGCTCCGCGGCCGCGCCGCTGGCGGTGCGCATGCGACCGCGGTCCGTGGACGAGATCCTGGGCCAGGACCACCTGCTGCGGGCCGGGTCCCCGCTGCGCAAGCTCGCCGCCGCCTCGGGCGAGGGGTACACGGGGGCGGCCGGGCCGAGCTCGATCATCCTGTACGGGCCGCCGGGCATCGGCAAGACCACCATCGCGCACGTGATCGCGCGGGGCGAGGGCAGGAAGTTCGTGGAGCTGTCCGCCATCTCCGCCGGCGTGAAGGACGTCCGTCAGGTGATGGACCGCGCCCGCGAGGAGCGCGACCTCTACGGGCGCACCACCGTCCTGTTCCTCGACGAGATCCACCGCTTCACCAAGGCCCAGCAGGACGCCCTGCTGCCGGGGGTGGAGAACCGCTGGGTCGTCCTGGTCGCGGCCACCACGGAGAACCCGAGCTTCTCGGTGATCGCCCCGCTGCTGTCCCGCTCCCTGCTGCTGACGCTGCGTCCGCTTCAGGACGCCCACATCGAGGGGTTGCTCGCCCGCGCCGTGGCGGACGAACGGGGCCTGGGCGGGTCGGTGGCCCTCTCGGACGCCGCCCGCGACTACCTGGTCCGCATGGCTGGCGGGGACGCCCGCCGCTCGCTCACCGTCCTGGAAGCGGCCGCCGGCGTGGCCCTGGACCGCGTGGAGGAGGAGGGCCTCGGCGAGGCCGAGGCGACCATCACTGTCACCGAGGCGGACGCCGCGCAGGCCATGGACCGTGCCGTCCAGCGCTATGACAGGGATGGGGACCAGCACTATGACGTCATCTCCGCCTTCATCAAGTCCATCCGCGGCTCGGATGTGGACGCGGCCATGCACTACCTGGCACGGATGCTGGAGGCGGGGGAGGACCCTCGGTTCATCGCCCGCCGGCTCATCATCTCCGCGTCCGAGGACGTGGGCATGGCCGACCCCACCGCCCTGCAGACCGCCGTGGCCGCCGCGCAGGCCGTGCAGCTGATCGGCATGCCGGAGGGACGGATCGTCCTCGGGCAGGCCGTCACCCACCTGGCCACCGCGCCGAAGTCCAACGCGAGCTACCACGCCGTCGACGCGGCCATCGCGGACGTCCGCGCCGGCGGCACCGGGCAGGTCCCGCTGCACCTGCGGGACGCGCACTACCCGGGAGCCGCCGCCCTCGGCCACGGCAAGGGCTATGTCTACTCGCACGACGAGCCGCACGCCGTGGCCCGCCAGCAGTACGCCCCGGACCCGCTCGTGGGGAAGGACTACTACGTCCCCAAGCCGATCGGGCACGAGAAGCGCCTCACCGAGCAGGTCGCGGCGCTGCGGCGGATCCTGCGCGGCACCGGCTGAGCCTGGACGCCCGGTCCGCGCTGCGCCGCCCGGTCGGCACCGGGGCCGTCCACCTGGTAGACTCATCCGCTGTCTGGCAGGCGTCGCGCCCCGGACGATCCCCCTCACCTGCTGAGAACGGGCACGCGTGTGCCCGGTACGGCCGCGTGGGGGAGCGCGGCGCCGTGGTGACGACGGGCCCGCGATGCGCCCCTCAGCCCTCCGACGGATCGACCGGAGGCCAGGTTCCGCACCGTTCTGGACCCCGCGCGGCATGCCGTGCACGGGGGCTTGACGGCGGTGCGGAGACAAACCCGAACGGCATCGCACGTCAAGGAAAGTGAGGACCACTCATGAGTGGCAACCTGCGCACCCGCCGCACCGTGCGGCACTCCCGCGCCCTGGGCATCGCCCTGACCCCGAAGGCCGAGAAGTACATGGAGCGCCGTCCGTACGGTCCCGGCCAGCACGGCCGCGCCCGTCGCAAGGCGGACTCCGACTACGCGGTGCGTCTGAAGGAGAAGCAGCGCCTGCGCGCCCAGTACAACATCCGTGAGGCCCAGATGCGTCGCTACTTCGAGGAGGCCAAGCGCACCGAGGGCCTGACCGGTGAGAACCTGGTCGAGCTGCTCGAGATGCGCCTGGACGCCCTCGTGCTGCGCGCCGGCTTCGCCCGCACCATCCAGCAGGCCCGCCAGTTCGTCGTGCACCGTCACATCACCGTGAACGGCAAGCGCGTGGACATCCCGTCCTTCCGCGTGAAGGAGGGCCAGGTCATCGAGGTGCACGAGCGCTCCGCCAAGTTCGAGCCCTTCCAGGTGGCCGCCGCCGGCGCCCACCAGCAGGTCCTGCCGGCCACCCCGGGCTACCTGACCGTGGAGATCGACAAGCTGCGCGCCACCCTGTCCCGCCGCCCGAAGCGCTCCGAGGTCCCCGTGACCTGCGAGGAGCAGCTCGTGGTCGAGTACTACGCGCGCTGATCCCTCGAAGGGAGGCCGCAGCCGCGGCGTCCCGACGACGTCACGTGCGTCCGGCAGGCCCGGTCACCTCATCGAGGTGGCCGGGCCTCCGGCGTGTCCGGGGCGCCGCGGCCTGCGCACGTCAGGGCGGCCCGCCCGCCCCGAGTGGAGACGGGGTGCGCCCGGATGCCCGGGTGTGCCCGGGATTGCCGGGATTGTGCGTCATCGGCGGTAGTGTTGACGGGAACTGTGTCCGTGACCGAACGAGTGCCCGCCGTGCGGGCCAGAAGGTGGAGAGCGATGATCAAGCAGATGCTGATGCTCGGTGCCGGTGCCGCCGCAGGATGGCTTGGGCACATGGCCCTGGGCAAGGGGCGCGACGCCGCGGCCGTGAAGGCCGAGGAGACGCTGCGCACCGCCCTCCACCCCTCCACGATCGGCCGGAAGCCGGCGCCGCCACCGCGACGGTCCTGGCCGAGGGCGCCGCGGCTTCGCCGCCCAGCTGCGCGAGGAGGTCCCCGCCTGGCGGACCGTCTCCGAGCGGCTCGGCCACACGGACTCGCGCACCATCTCCGGCGAGACCGTGGACGTGGCCTCCCCGCAGACCGCCCCGACCGCCCCCGGCGCCCGGCACACCACGACGGCCCAGACCACCTCCGAGGAGCACACCGCATGAAGACCGAGGACATCGCCCAGCGCTGGCTGGACTTCTTCGAGAAGAAGGGCCACACCGTGGTCCCCTCCTCGTCGCTGGTCTCGCCGGACCCGTCCCTGCTGTTCACCGTGGCCGGCATGGTCCCGTTCATCCCGTACTTCCTCGGTGAGCAGACCCCGCCCCACCCGCGTGCCGTGTCCGTCCAGAAGTGCATCCGCACCGCGGACATCGAGGAGGTCGGCAAGACCGTCCGCCACGGCACCTTCTTCCAGATGTGCGGCAACTTCTCCTTCGGCGACTACTTCAAGGAGAAGGCCATCCCCATGGCCTGGGAGCTGCTCACCACCTCCCAGGACGAGGGCGGCTACGGGCTGGACCCGGAGCGCCTGTGGGTCACCGTCTACAACGACGACGACGAGGCCGCGCAGATCTGGCAGGACGTCGTCGGCATCCCGGCCGAGCGCATCCAGCGCATGGGGGAGGCGGACAACTACTGGAACACCGGCCAGCCCGGCCCGGGCGGCCCCTGCTCCGAGATCTACTACGACCGCGGCCCCGAGTACGGCATCGAGGGCGGCCCGGCGGCGGACGACGTCCGCTACCTGGAGATCTGGAACCTCGTGTTCATGCAGCACCGCCTCTCCGCGGTGCGCGCCAAGGACGACTTCGACGTCGCCGGCGAGCTGCAGCACAAGAACATCGACACCGGCCTGGGGCTCGAGCGCCTCGCCATGCTCCTGCAGGGCGTGGAGAACATGTACGAGACGGACCAGGTCCGCCCCGTGCTGGACCGCGCCGCCGAGCTCGCCGGCGTGGAGTACACCTCCACCGAGGACCCGCAGGACCCGCACTACGACGACGACGTGCGCCTGCGCATGATCGCCGACCACGTGCGCTCCTCGCTGATGCTGATCTCCGACGGCGTCACCCCGGGCAACGAGGGCCGCGGCTACGTGCTGCGGCGCCTGATCCGCCGCGTCATCCGCGCGATGCGCCTGATGGGCGTCAGCGACCCGGTGCTGCCGGAGCTACTGCCCGTCTCCCGCGACGCGATGGCCGGCACCTACCCGGTGGTCGCCGAGCAGTGGGACCGGATCTCCCGTGTGGCGTTCAACGAGGAGAAGACCTTCTCCCGCACCATCGCGGCCGGCACCGCCCGCCTGGACGCCGCGGTCTCCACCGCCAAGTCCGAGGGCCACGGCCTGGCCGGTGCGGACGCCTTCGAGCTGCACGACACCTACGGCTTCCCGATCGAGCTGACCCTCGAGATGGCGGCCGAGGCGGGCGTCGAGGTGGACGAGGCCGGCTTCCGCTCCCTCATGAAGGAGCAGCGGGACCGTGCCCGTGCGGACGCGAAGTCCAAGAAGTCCGGCCATGCGGACACCGAGGTGTACCAGCGGCTGCGCGGTGAGGGACAGACGCACTTCACCGGCTACACCGAGTTCGCCACCGAGTCCGTGATCCGCGGGCTGATCGCGGACGGCGCCGCCGTGCAGTCCGCCTCCGCCGGCCAGGAGCTGGACCTCGTGCTGGACGCCACCCCGTTCTACGCCGAGGCCGGCGGCCAGGCCGCGGACCGTGGCGTCATCACCGGCGACGGCTTCGAGCTGGAGGTGCTGGACGTCCAGGCCCCGGTGAAGGGTCTGTCCGTGCACCGCGTGCGTGTCAAGGACGGCGAGGTCGCCGCCGGCGCCACCGCCCTGGGCTCGATCGACGTGCAGCGTCGCCTGGACGCGGAGAAGGCGCACACCGGCACGCACATCGTCCACGCGGCCCTCCACGAGATCCTCGGCCCGGAGGCCACGCAGTCCGGCTCCTTCAACAAGGAGGGCTACCTGCGCTTCGACTTCCGCTGGGCCGAGGCCGTCTCCGCGATGGCCCGCTCGGAGATCGAGGACCTGTCCAACATCGCCATCCGGGACAACCACACCGTCCTGACCAAGGAGATGTCCCTGGACGAGGCCAAGGCGATGGGCGCCATGTCCCTGTTCGGAGAGAAGTACGGCGACCGCGTCCGTGTGGTCGAGATCAACGGCGACTTCTCCCGCGAGCTCTGCGGCGGCACCCACGTGAACCGCACCGCGGAGATCGGCTCCCTGACCCTGCTCGGCGAGCAGTCCGTGGGCTCGGGCAACCGCCGCGTGGAGGCCCTCGTCGGCCTGGACGCGTTCCGTCACCTGGCCACCGAGCGCACCCTGGTCTCGGACCTGTCCGAGATGTTCAAGGCGCCGGCCGACCAGCTCAAGGACCGCATCTCCGCGACCATGGACAAGCTCAAGGCGGCGGAGAAGCAGATCGCCGAGCTCAAGGCCGCGCAGCTGCAGGCCGAGGCCGGCCAGCTCGTCGCGAAGGCCGAGGAGGTCACCACCGCCGGAGGCACCGCGGTGAAGGTGCTGGCCCACCACGCCGGCGCCGTGGACGGCGGGCAGCTCCGCTCGTTGGTGCTGGACCTGCGCTCCCGCCTGGAGTCGGCCGGAGGCAATGCGGCGGGCACTCCCGTGCTTGTGGCCATGACGGCCGAGGCCAAGGGCCGTCCGCTGATCGTCACCGCCACCAACCAGGCCGCCCGCGACGCCGGGCTCAAGGCCGGTGCCATGGTCAAGGTCGCCACCGGGGTGCTCGGCGGCGGCGGTGGCGGCAAGGACGACGTCGCGCAGGGCGGCGGCCAGGACGCCACGAGGACCACCGAGGCGCTGGCCGCGGTCACCGACGCGGTCCGCTCCGCGTGAACAGCTACGACCGGCAGGCCT
>NZ_JBNFOB010000138.1:0-6228 GCF_057364565.1 Micrococcus sp. LASM2_SD2
GGTCGTCAAAGAGCAGGAGCTGCCCGGCTTCAAGCGGCTGTCCAATGCCGGCAACGGCAAGGACGTCATGGTGGTCACGGACAAGGGCTGGGAGGTCTTCTCCACCGGCATCAAGTCCCAGTCCACGTCGTCCTCCGGCGGGGAGGCGAACACCATGGTCAGGCGGACCGCGTCCACGCCGAAAGTGTCCAGCTGCTCGCCGAGGTCCACGCCGTTGCCCAGGGACTTGGACATGGCCTTGCCGCCGTTGAGCACCTGGCCCTGGTTCAGCAGGGCACGGAACGGCTCGGTGAACGGCACCAGGCCCATGTCATGCAGCGCCTTGGTGAAGAAGCGGGCATACAGCAGGTGCAGGATGGCGTGCTCTACGCCGCCCACGTACTGGTCCACCGGCATCCAGTCGGCCACGGCCTGCGCGTCGAACACGGCGGTGTCGTCCCGCGGGGAGGCGTAGCGGAGCATGTACCAGGACGAGTCCACGAAGGTGTCCATGGTGTCCGAGTCGCGGCGGGCGGGCTTGCCGCACTCCGGGCAGTCCACGTTCACCCAGCCCTCGGCGGCGGCGAGCGGGGACTGGCCCTTCGGGGCGAGCTGCTCGCCCTTGAGGTCGGTCGGCAGGGTCACCGGCAGCTGCTCCTCGGGGACGAGGACCTCTCCGCAGTCGTCGCAGTGGACCACCGGGATGGGGGTGCCCCAGAAGCGCTGGCGGGACAGCAGCCAGTCGCGCAGGCGGTAGTTGGTGGTGCCGCGGCCGGTGCCCTTGCCCTCGAGGACCTCGATGGCCTTGGCGATCGCCGCGGTCTTGTCCATGCCGTCCAGCTCGCCGGAGTTCACCAGGGTGCCATCGCCGGCCGTGGCGACGCCGGAGACCGCCGGGTCCTCCTCGCCGGTGTCCACGACCATGCGGACGGGCAGGCCCATGGCGCGGGCGAAGTCCAGGTCGCGCTGGTCGTGCGCGGGCACGGCCATGATGGCGCCGGTGCCGTAGTCCGCCAGCACGTAGTCCGAGGCCCAGATGGGCAGGGACTCGCCGGTCAGCGGGTTGGCGGCGGTGCGGCCCAGGTCCACGCCGGTCTTGGTGCGGTCCGTGGACTGACGCTCGATCTCGGAGACCTTCTTCAGCTCCTCGCGGTAGGCCTCGAGCTCGGCGCGCCTGTCCTCGGACACGAGGTCCAGCGCCAGCTGGGAGTCCGCGGCGACCACCATGAAGGTCGCGCCGTAGAGGGTGTCCGGACGGGTGGTGAACACCGTGACGGTGGGGCCGTCCCCGTCCACCTGGAAGTCCACGTGCGCGCCGGCGGAGCGGCCGATCCAGTTGCGCTGCATGGCGAGCACGCGCTCGGGCCAGTGGCCCTCCAGCGCCGACATGTCGTCCAGCAGGGCGTCCGCGTACTCGGTGATCTTGAAATACCACTGGTTCAGGGTGCGCTTGGTGACCTCGGCGCCGCAGCGCTCACAGGCGCCGTCCACCACCTGCTCGTTGGCGAGCACGGTCTGGTCCTTGGGGCACCAGTTGACCGGGGAGTCCTTCCGGTACGCCAGGCCGCGCTTGTAGAACTGCTGGAACAGCCACTGGGTCCAGCGGTAGTACTCCGGGTCCGAGGTGTGCAGCTCGCGGTCCCAGTCCACGGCTATGCCGTAGCGCTGGAAGGACCTCTTTTGCGTCTCGATGTTCGCGTAGGTCCACTCGGCCGGGTGCGCGTTGCGCTTGATGGCGGCGTTCTCCGCGGGCAGGCCGAAGGAGTCCCAGCCGATCGGGTGGAGCACGTCGTAGCCCTGCTGCATCCAGTGGCGGGCCTTCACGTCGCCCATGGCGAACGCCTCGGCGTGGCCCATGTGCAGGTCCCCCGAGGGGTACGGGAACATGTCCACCACGGTGCGGCGCTCACGGCCGTCCTCGAGGGGCGCGAAGGTGCGCGCGGCCTCCCAGTAGCCGGCCCAGCGGGCCTCGACCTCGCGGAACGAGTACTCGGCGTCCTCCGGGATCTGCGGGGTGTCCGGAGTGGGGTTGGATGCGGTCACGCTCGTGGGGTCCTTCGTCGACGGGGTCAGGGATCAGGCCTGCCCATCCTACGCGTCCGCGCCAGCGCCTGTGCGTCCCGCGCCGGGCGCGCGCGGATCGTCTCGCGCCGTGTCCTTCCCGACGACGGCCGCTCGCCCCGGGTGCGTGGCCGCGGGTCGGCCTGTGGCCGGCGTGGGGTCAGCCCGCGCGCTCCCAGGTGGCCCGCAGAAGCCCCGCCTCTATGGCAGGCAGCAGCCCCGCCTCTATGACCAGCAGCCCCCGCCTCGAGGACAACTGGTGAGCACACACCGTCATCGCCTCGGATTCGACGACTCACACCTGCATGAACTCACCAGAAGACGCAGTGGTCGGGAGAGCGAGGGAGGCTGGGACCGCGAGGGGCCGTCGTCGGGAAACAGAGCCGGAGGCTCAGGAGACGAGCTTCAGCCCGATGACTCCCCCGACGATCATCACCAGGAACAGGACTTTGAGGGTGGAGACGGCCTCGGCGCCGGTGGCCATGGCGTAGACGACCGTGAGCACCGCGCCGACGCCCACCCAGACGGCGTAGGCGGTGCCCACCGGCAGCTCGCGCAGGGCATACGCGAGTCCGCCCATGCTGGCGATCAGGGCGACGACGAACACGACCGACGGGCCGAGGCGGGTGAAGCCCTCCGACCTGCTCAGAGCAGTGGCCCACACGGCCTCCAGGGCACCGGAGAGGACGAGGACGATCCAGGACATGGCAGCTCCTACGGGCCGTCTTGTCGCTGGCCGGGTACGGCTCCCCTCGTCCGGGGTCCGCCGGATCGGCGGACCGAGACAGAGACTCGCACGCCGGCCTGCGGGAGCAAGCCGGCCGTGCGAGAGGCCGTCCGGTGGGCCCTGGGACGTCAGGCTCACCGGGCGCTGAGGACCCCGACGGCACCGGACACGTCAGGAACGCGAGGAGCCCGTGCGGTGCGTGTGCGCCGGCGCCTCGGTCTCCACCGCCTCCGTGACCGCGCGGCTGTCCGCCACCGAGTGGCCGGCGGCCTCGGCGACCTGCTCCTCGTTGCGGTCGGTGAACTCGTGCTCCTGAGACTGCTTCATGCCGAGCAGGGCGGTCAGGCGGTAGCGGACGCGGATCTCCTCGTCGATGCGGTCGCGGTGCGTGAACCACCAGACGACGAGCACCACGATCATGGCCATGCCGATGTAGCCCAGCACCGGGTACACGTAGGTCATCAGGGTGTCGAAGCCGACGAAGCTGACCGCGAAGGCCGCCAGGGTGCCCGCCGCGAAGACCGGGTAGAACCGGAAGCGCCTGCCGGACAGGCGCTTGCCGAGGGCGTAGAGCATGCCGATCGCGGAGTTGTACACCATCACGTAGATGATCACGACCATGGCCCACGGGGCCCAGTCGTTGATTCCTGCGAAGAGGGCGAGCATCGGGACGTCCGACTCGCCCGCGGTCTCGAAGCCGGCGAACAGGGCGACGGCGGCCATGGTCATCAGCACCATGTAGAGCGCGCCGCCGGCCAGTCCGCCGACGAACGCCTCGCGCGGGTTGGCGTGGTTGCCGCCGATCACGATGGACATGGACACGCCCATCAGCAGGGCCAGTCCCGTGTAGTTCAGGGAGGACAGCCACCACGGGGACACCGGGGACTGGGCCTGGGCGGCCAGCTCGGAGAGGGCGCCGGCATCGGAGGGCCAGGAGGCCACGCCCACCACGAAGGCCACGATGACCGCGACGATCACCAGCGGCGTCACCAGTGAGATCACCGAGGAGACCTTGTCCACGTCCATGAGCCCGGTGAGCAGGACGAGCCCCACCATGATCGCGGTGCCCACCCAGGTGGGCCAGCCCAGCTGCTGCTCGAGCGTGGAGCCCGCGCCGGCGAGCATCACGAAGCCGATCGCGAAGAGCGTGACCGTCACGGCGGCATCCAGGAAGCGGGAGATCGCCGGGTGCGTGACCCGCCGGAACACACCCTGGTGGTCGTCGGCCAGGAACAGGCTGCCCAGCTGCAGCACCACGGCCCCGGCGATGGTCATCATCAGCCCGGAGAGCACCGCGCCGACGATGCCCACGGCGCCGAAGGAGATGAAGTACTGGATGACCTCGGCGCCGGTGGCGAAGCCGGCGCCGACGAGCAGTCCGACGAACGCCAGTGAGATCTTCAGGGATCGGGCCACGCTCATGGAGTCCTTTCCGCGTCCGGGCAGAGGTGTGCTCGGCCGCTGTTCCGGGGGATGTGTCAGCAGTCCACGTTAGGGACGGCTGTGCCGTAACCCCAGATCGGCTGGGCGAGGAGCAGCGAGTGTGACACGAATCACTTTTACGCAGCGGTGCGCATTCGGGTCCGGCCGTCGACCCACGCCGTCGCTCACCGTGGCGGACGCCGGGTGAGGAAGTCCTCGACCAGCGCCGCGCACTCCGGGGCCTTCTCGTAGTGCAGCAGGTGCCCCACGCCCGGGAGCACCGTCAGCTCGACCCGCGGTGACACCGCCGCGATCCGCTCCGCCAGCGCTTCCTGGGTGTCGGGCGAGCCCATCGGGTCCTCGGCGCCGGCGACGAGCAGGACGGGCAGCGTCAGCCGGTCCGCGTTGTCCGGCACCGAGCCGGTGGTGCTCGCACGGTAGGCCTGCGCCAGGGACGCCCGGGTGGCGAACGCGGAGAAGTGCCGGGTGTGCTGGTCGTGGGTGTGGGCGAGGATGCGCGCGTCCGAGGTCTCGGACATGAAGAGCGTGGTGAGCCAGGTGATCAGCGGCGCGCGGAGCAGCCCGTCCCCGAGCCGTTCCGGCAGGCGCGCGGCCACCTCGTAGTAGCCCTGGGCGACCGCGGCGGTCACCCTGTCAAGCAGCGAGCCGTTCGCGGCCAGCGCCGGCTCGGAGATCGGGTTCAGGAGCACGAGCGCGGACCACCGCCGCGGGTCCTGCGCCGCCAGGTGCGCGGCCACGATCGAGCCGTAGGAGTGCCCGAGCAGCACCGCGTCCGCCGGGACCTCCAGCTGCGCGACGGCCGCGGCCACCGCCTCCGCATGGTGCGCCACCGAGTGCTCCGCCGCAGGGAAGGCTCCGGAGGCGCCGAACCCCGGCAGGTCCACGGCCAGGATCCGGTCGCCCGGCAGGCAGTCGGCGAGCAGGACGAGCCCATGGTGATCCCCACGGAAGCCGTGCACGAAGACGAAGGTGCGTGCGGTCGTCGTGCCCCGGGGGAGGTACTCGAACACGGACACCGGCACGGGGGCGCCGCTGACGGGGTCGGCCACCGGCACCTCTCGGCGGACCGGGATGCGGACGGGCATCCCGGTGAAGCGGGACGGGTCGCCGGCGGACGGCGGGCGCAGGCGGTCGCGCAGGCGGACCGGGGGCACCTCGTCCGTGCGTGGACGGTGGGGCTGCATGCCCGTCAGCCTAACGACGACGGCACTCGCCTCCCGATTTGCTAGCGAAAACGCACGGGGCTGATCAGAGGACGCCGGCCGGGTCGAGACGGAGGCGGACCGGCTTCTGCTCGGCCCGCGTGGAGGCCGCGGACTTCGCCTTGCGCAGCACCCGCACGGTCGCCTCGGCCGCGGCCCACGGGAAGATCAGCAGGGCACGGTGCCGGGTCTCGTCGGCCACCTCGGGCACCGGGCCGATCCACGGCAGCGGCGCCGGGGCCGGCGACCGGCCGGGCTGCTCTTCGCGCCGGGCCTCCTCGACCAGCTCGATGTACTCGGCCACGGCGGCGGCCTCACCGGTGACCTCCGCCAGGCGACCTGCCGGCGGCAGGTGCAGCTCACGGCGCTCCTGGAGCTGGTGCGCGGCGAAGCCGTCCGGGTCCCAGCGGGTCAGGGCTCCGACGGTCTCGGGATGGTCCGCGGTGACCACGGTGACTCCCCCGTCCCGGGCCGGGCGCACCAGCGCGGCCGCAGCCAGCCAGCGGGAGAGCACCGGCCGGGGACGTCGAGGCCCTCGCGGGCCAGCTGCGCGTCGCCGTCCAGGAGAAGGGCCGCCGCATACCCACCGGAGGCCACGGGTTCGGCGCCGACGGTCGCCACCACCAGCGCCGGCTCGTCGCCGACCTCCGTGAGGATGTGCTCGGAGGAGCTGGACAGCACGGGCACCTGTGGGAAGGCCCGGCCCAGCTCGTCGGCGGTGCGGTCCACACCGCGGGAACCGGCGCGCACCCCGCTACGTGCCGCACTCGGCGCAGCGGAACCCGCGTTCACGCACGCCGCACCACCGGCAGGCGA
>NZ_JBNFOB010000139.1:0-6221 GCF_057364565.1 Micrococcus sp. LASM2_SD2
CCGGAATAGTCCCAGCCCGACCGACACAGCCGCCACGGCGGCGGACGGCCGGCCCGCACGAGCGGACACGACGATCGGCGCGTCGGGCTGGCGTCTGGTAGGCGTCGTCGCGGCCGATGACCCCGCGCGTGAGCCGCACGCCGGTCTGCTCGGTGAGGGTCTCCTGCTCCACGCCCGTGAAGCCGAGGGCGAGCAGGACGAGGTCCGCCGGGATCTCGTGCTCGGTGCCGGCCTTGGGGGCGCGGGAGCCGTCCTCCAGGTACTCGGTCTCGGCGACCTTCAGGGCGCGCACGCGGCCCTTCTCGTCCCCGAGGAACTCGACGGTGCTGGCCAGGTAGGTGCGCTCCCCGCCCTCGGCGTGGGCCGAGGCGACCTCGAACAGGGTCGGCACGGTCGGCCAGGGCTGGTGCTCCGGCCGCTCCGAGGGGGGCTGCCTGCCGATCGCCAGGGTGGTGACGGACGTCGCGCCCTGGCGGTAGGCCGTGCCGATGCAGTCGGCGCCGGTGTCTCCGCCGCCCAGGATGACCACGTCACGCCCCTCGGCCGTGATGGTCTCCTGCTCGCCGCCGGCGCAGCGGCGGTTCACGGGGACCAGGTAGTCCATGGCCAGGTGAATGCCCTCGAGGCCGCGGCCGGGATGGGCAGGTCGCGTCCCACCGGGGCGCCGGTGGCGACGATCACCGCGTCGAAGGAGTCCCTGAGCTCGTCCCACGGGATGTCTGTGCCGATCTCCACGCCGGTGCGGAAGCGCGTGCCCTCGGCCTCCAGCTGCTCGATCCGCCGGTCGATCACGTCTTTCTCCAGCTTGAAGTCCGGGATCCCGTAGCGCAGCAGGCCGCCGACGCGGTCGTCCCGCTCGTAGACGGCCACGGTGTATCCGGCGCGGGTGAGCTGCTGTGCGGCCGCCAGGCCGGCGGGGCCGGAGCCGACGACGGCCACCGTGTGCCCGTTCTGCCGGTGCGGCCGGCGCGGCGGCAGCCAGTCGTTCTCGAAGATCTGCTCCGCGATGGAGACCTCGACCTGCTTGATGGTCACGGCCGGCTGGTTGATGCCGAGCACGCAGGAGGACTCGCACGGGGCCGGGCAGATGCGGCCGGTGATCTCCGGGAAGTTGTTCGTCGCGTGGAGGCGGGCGGCCGCCTCCTCCCAGCGGCCACGGCGCACCAGGTCGTTCCACTCCGGGATGAGGTTGCCCAGCGGGCACCCGGCGTGGCAGAAGGGCACGCCGCAGTCCATGCAGCGGGTGGCCTGGGTGCGCACGATCGCCTCGTCCTGGCGGACGTAGACGTCCTTGTAGTCCATGATGCGCACCGGCACCGGTCGGGACGGGCGCTCCTGGCGCTCGCGATGGTTCAGGAATCCGCGCGGGTCAGCCACGGGTCACCTCCAGGATCCGTGCCCAGGCAGCGTCGCCGTCCGGGTCCATGCCGTTCTCTTCGCATTCGGCGCGCAGCGCCTGCACCGCCGCGTACTGGCGCGGCAGCACCGTGGTGAAGCGCTGCCAGAGCGCCTCCGCCGCCTCCGCGTCGCCGCCGTCGATGGTCTCGAGCATCCCTTGCGCCACGGCGGAGTCGGTCAGCTCGAGGTGGCGGCGGAGCAGCTGCGTGATCTGCTCGCGGTCGGCCTCCTCGGGCGCGCCGAGCAGCAGGGCCGACTCCTTGACCGCCAGCGGATTGATCCGGGTCTCGTCGAGGTCCAGGATCCAGGCCAGGCCGCCGGACATGCCCGCGGCCACGTTGCGGCCGGTGGGGCCGAGCACGAGCGCGCGGCCACCGGTCATGTACTCCAGGCCGTGGTCGCCGATGCCCTCGACCACCGCGGTGGCGCCCGAGTTGCGGACGAGGAACCGTTCCCCGACCCGACCGCGCAGGAACATCTCGCCGGAGGTGGCGCCGTAGCCCACCACGTTGCCCGCGATGATGTTGTCCTCGGCCACCAGCGGGGCCCGGCGGTCCGGGCGGAGCAGGATGCGGCCGCCGGACAGGCCCTTGCCCACGTAGTCGTTGGCGTCTCCCTCGAGACTGAGGGTCACGCCGGCCGGCAGGAACGCGCCGAGCGACTGCCCGGCCTCGCCGGTCAGGGCGATCGTGATGGTGTCCTCGGTCAGCTCGTCCCTCAGGCGCGCCGTGGTCACGTGGTAGCCGAGCAGGGTGCCCACGGAGCGGTCCGTGTTCTTCACGCGGTCCTCCACGCGGACGGGCTCGCCGGACTCGAGGGCCGGGGCCACCGCCTCCAGCCAGCGGTTGTCCAGCTGGTGCTCCAGGGCGTGGTTCTGCGCGCCGGTGCGGCGGTGGGCCACGGACTCGTCGAAGGAGTCGGCGGCACCGGAGCCGAGGACGCCGGACAGGTCCAGTCCTTGCGTCTTGAAGTGGCGCAGCGCGTCGTCCACCTCGAGCAGCTCGCGGTGGCCGATGGCCTCGTCCAGGCTGCGGAAGCCGAGCTCGGCGAGCAGCTCGCGCACCTCCTGGGCGATGTACTCGAAGAAATTGACCACGAACTCCGGCTTGCCGGTGAAGCGACTGCGCAGCTCCGGGTTCTGGGTGGCCACGCCCACCGGGCAGGTGTCCAGGTGGCAGACGCGCATCATGATGCAGCCGGAGACCACCAGCGGGGCGGTGGCGAAGCCGTACTCCTCGGCGCCCAGCAGGGCGGCCACCACCACGTCGCGGCCGGTCTTGAGCTGGCCGTCCACCTGGACGGTCACGCGGTCCCGCAGTCCGTTGAGCATGAGGGTCTGCTGCGCCTCGGCGAGGCCGATCTCCCACGGGGTGCCGGCGTGCTTGAGCGAGTTCAGCGGGGAGGCGCCGGTACCGCCGTCGTGGCCGGAGATGAGCACGACGTCGGCCTTCGCCTTGGTCACGCCCGCCGCCACGGTGCCCACGCCCGTCTCGGAGACCAGCTTCACGTGGACGCGCGCCTGAGGGTTGGAGCGCTTCAGGTCGTGGATGAGCTGGGCCAGGTCCTCGATCGAGTAGATGTCGTGGTGCGGCGGCGGCGAGACCAGGGAGACGCCGGGGGTGGAGTGGCGGGTGGTCGCCACCCACGGGTACACCTTGGATCCCATCAGCTGGCCGCCCTCGCCGGGCTTGGCGCCCTGGGCCATCTTGATCTGCAGGTCCGAGGCGGTGGCCAGGTAGAGGCTGGTCACCCCGAAGCGGCCGGAGGCGATCTGCTTGATGGCCGAGCGGCGCTCGGGGTCCAGCAGACGCTCCGGGTCCTCGCCGCCCTCGCCCGAGTTGGACCGGGCGCCCAGGCGGTTCATGGCGATCGCGAGGGTCTCGTGCGCCTCCTGCGAGATGGAGCCGTAGGACATCGCACCGGTGGAGAAACGCGTGACGATCGCTTCGACGGGCTCGACCTCGGCCACGGGGACCGGCGGGCGCTGCCCGGTCTTCAGCCGCATGAGACCGCGCAGGGTCATCAGCTCGTTCGACTGGTCGTCCACCCGGCCGGTGTAGTCCTTGAACACGTCGTAGCGGCGTTCGCGGGTGGAGTGCTGCAGCCGGAAGACGGTCTCCGGGTCGAACAGGTGAGGCGGGCCCTCCCGGCGCCACTGGTACTCGCCGCCCACGGACAGCGGGGCGTCCGGGTGGGGGTCGCTGCCGTCGGCGGGGAAGGCGTCGGCGTGCCGTGCCTCGACCTCGGAGGCGACCCAGGCCATGCCGACACCCTCCACCGGGGAGGTCGTGCCGGTGAAGTAGCGGTCCACGAAGCGGCGGGACAGGCCGACGGCCTCGAAGGTCTGGGCCCCGCAGTAGGAGGCCACGGTGGAGATGCCCATCTTGGACATGATCTTCTGCACCCCCTTGCCGAGCCCCTTGATGAGGTTGGCCACGGCCTCCTGCTCCGTGATGCCCTCCAGGGAGCGATCGCGGACGAGCTCCTCGGCCGACTCCATCGCCAGGTACGGGTTCACCGCGGAGGCGCCGTAGCCGATGAGCACCGCCACGTGGTGGACCTCGCGGACGTCGCCGGCCTCCACCAGCAGGGAGGTGCGGGTGCGGGAGGCGGAGGCGAGCAGGTGGTGGTGCACCGCCGAGGTCAGGAGCAGGGACGGGATGGGCGCCCACTGCGGGTTGGCGTCCCGGTCCGAGAGGATCACATAGTGGATGCCGCGCTGCACGGCCGCGGAGACCTGCTCGCAGATCTCCTTGATGCGGGTGCGCATCTCCTCGGCGCCGCCGGCCACCCGGTACAGGCCCTTCACCTTGAGGGCCCGGCGGGTGCCGTCGTCGGAGCGCATGTGCGCGATCCGGGCGAGCTGGTCGTTGTCAATCACCGGGAACGGCAGGTCGATCGCGGTGGTGCGGGACTGCCCGGGGGCCAGCAGGTTCGCCTGCGGGCCGATCGAGGTGCGCATGGAGGTGACCTGCTCCTCGCGGATCGCGTCCAGCGGCGGATTGGTGACCTGCGCGAAGGACTGCGAGAAGTAGTCGAAGAGCAGGCGGGGCCGCTCGGCAATCGCGGCGATGGGGGTGTCCGTGCCCATCGCGCCCAGCGGCTCGGCGCCGGTCATGGCCATCGGCTTGATCAGCACGCGCAGCTCCTCGAGCGTGTAGCCGAAGATGCGCTGGCGCAGCCGGACCGAGTCCGCGCCGTGGGCGATGCGCTCGCGGGTCGGCAGGGAGTCCAGGTCCAGCAGCGAGTCCTGCACCCACTGCGCCCACGGCTGCGAGGCGGCGATCTCGGCCTTGAGCTCGGTGTCCGGGACGATGCGGCCCTGCTCGGTGTCCAGCAGGAACATGCGGCCGGGCTTGACGCGTCCCTTGCGGACCACGGTGGCCGGGTCGATCGGCAGGACGCCGACCTCGGAGGCGAGGACCACGAGGCCGTCCTCGGTCTGCCAGTAGCGGGCCGGGCGCAGGCCGTTGCGGTCCAGGACGGAGCCCACCTGCACGCCGTCGGTGAAGGCGATCGCGGCCGGGCCGTCCCACGGCTCCATGAGCATCGAGTGGTACTGGTAGAACGCCTTGCGGTCCGGGTCGAGGGTGGGGTGGTTCTCCCAGGCCTCGGGGACCATCATCATGATCGCGTGGGACAGGGGCCGCCCGGCAAGCATGAGCAGCTCCGCCACCTCGTCGAAGGACGCCGAGTCCGACCCGTGGCCGGTGACGAGCGGGAACATCTCCTCCGGCACCTCGCCGAGCAGCGGGTGGCGCAGGTCTCCCTGGCGGGCGCGCATCCAGTTCCGGTTGCCCTTGACGGTGTTGATCTCGCCATTGTGCGCAATGGTGCGGAAAGGCTGCGCCAGCGGCCAGGACGGGAAGGTGTTGGTGGAGAAGCGGGAGTGCACGATGCCCAGCGTGGTGGTGTACCGCTCGTCGGACAGGTCCGGGTAGAACGGCTCCAGCTGGGCGGTGGAGAGCATCCCCTTGTAGACGATCGTCCTGGAGGACAGGGACGGGAAGTACACGCCCGCGGTCTGCGCCCGACGGCGCAGCCGCCAGGCGCGGGCGTCCAGGGACTCCCCCGGCTCGTCGAGCTCGCCGTCGTCCACGCGGGTGACGAACAGCTGCTCGAAGGCCGGCATCACCGAGCGCGCGCCCTCACCGATCACGGACTCGTCCGTGGGCACGGTGCGCCAGCCGAGGATCTCCAGGTCCTCGCGCTCGGCCAGCTGGGCGATCTCCTCCTTGGCGGAGCCGCGGCGTTCCTCGTCGGCCGGGAGGAAGGCGGTGCCGGCGGCGTACTCGCCGGCGGCGGGCAGCTCCAGGCCGGAGACCTCGCGGAAGAAGGCGTCGGGGATCTGGGTGATCAGGCCTGCGCCGTCGCCGGTGCCCTCGTCCGCGCCGACGGCGCCGCGGTGCTCGAGGGTGCGCAGCGCGGTGAGGGCGTGCTGGACGATGTCGTGCCCCGGGGTGCCGCGCAGCGTCGCCACGACGGCCAGGCCGCAGGCGTCCTTCTCATTCGCGGGGTCGTACAGGCCCTGCGCCGGGGGCACGGCGGAGTACCGGAGGAACGGGTTGAGGGACGCGTGCATGACGGTTCCTTCCTGACGACCACGGATGAGGACGGCGATGGAAGGGGACGACGCTGGCCCCTCGGAGGCGGTCCGCGGCCCGCGACGGGGCCCGTCCGCGATGTGAGCGACGTTACCGCCGCCGAGGACCCGGGCCGCTCTGTGACAGCCGGGGTTCCAGCATGTGGAAACGGGCCGGTCCGCCTGTGAGAGACGGCCGGCCCGTTCCGAGGGGACGGCGTGGGGTGCACGCGGTCAGCGG